>JAAEOP010000470.1 GCA_024223125.1 Chloroflexota bacterium | reverse complement strand
TGCGCGGCGAACATGGCTGGGCAACGGCCGCTATTCAAGAAGTCATCGAACTGCTGCGGCATGATTACCAGACCCTCATCCCTATTTTAGAAACCTTGAGCCGGACATTACCGGCATTGGAAAGAAATAATGAATTGTAAATAATTAATAATGAATTGTGAAGTTGGTTCAGGCTCATTCACAATTCAAAATTCATTATTAATTATTCATTATTCATTATTCTTTTAACGTAGAGTGCTTATGAATAATCAAAACGATCCCATTGGCTATATCGTTGGCGGCAGCTTAAAGGAAGGGCTGTTTGTACGTCTGTCTGTACCCCCGGAGCAGGTGCAAGAAGGCAGCTTTGTGGTATGCAACAGCGGTAACTACCGTTTTTATGGCCTGATTACCAATCTATCGTTGGGGGCTACCAATCCACGTTTTGCCGATGAACGGCCGTCGCGCATCGAATCCCCTTTCATCCGTCAGGCGCTTATGGGCAAAACCTTGTACACCACCCTGGAAATGTTCCCCACCCTCATGATGGATCGCGGCCCCGACCCGGACAAAGAACCATCCGCCTACTTGGATTGGTTGGAAGATGTAGAGTCTGGCATAGTTGGCCCCCAGCCCGTAAAAACCGTCCCTGCCCACCATGTCCCCACTAAACTGGCCGAACAGGAAGATGTGGAGGCAATTTTTGGTAAAGAGGGGAAGGGCAAATTTGTGATTGGCTACACATTGGAACAGAACTACCCGGTGCGGCTCGATTTGAAGAAGTTTGTGCAGCGTTCCAGCGGCATTTTTGGGGCTACAGGCACGGGCAAAAGTTTCCTGACGCGCATGGTATTGGCTGGGCTGATGCGGGAAGATGTGGCCTCCGCTCTTGTGTTTGACATGCACAATGAATATGCCTTTGACGACACCGACACGGATCGTCTGGTGACGGTGCGCGGCTTGAGCAGCCTGTTCGGCCGCAGCAAAGTACAGGTAGCCGCATTGGGCAAAGGAGCCACAGTGCGCGGTAAAATGCCAGATTTCACGTTGGATATAGCCCTCTCTGATTTCCAGACGAGCGATATTGAACTGCTAGGCGATGCGCTCAATTTAACGGACACGGCCGGTGTCACCTTAAATGCGCTTAACCGCGCCTTCGGCCGCAACTGGTTCGCCGAATTCATGAAGCAAGAACCGGGTGCGGTGGATGTAGACCCGGAATCTGGCAAAACATTCCCCGCCCCTAACTCGGTGGCTGCCTGGGCGCGGGCTAACAATGTTCATGAAAAAGCAGCCGAAGCGCTGCACCGTAAACTAAGCCGGATTTATGACAAACCGTATGTGGTCGAGCGGCCGGCGTCGGATGCGATGACGGAGATTGTGGATAAGCTGGAAAACGGCCGTCACGTCATTCTCAGTTTTGGCGAATATGATAACGATCTGGATTATTTACTGGTCTCCAACATTTTGACACGCCGCATTCGGCAACATTGGGTGAAGCAAACAGAACAGCACAAAACACATGGGCAGGCTGCGCCACGGCCGTTGCTCATCGCCATTGAAGAAGCCCACAAATTGCTCAACCCGGCTCTGTCCGGGCAGACGGCGTTTGGCATTATTGCCCGTGAACTGCGGAAATATTTTGTGACATTGCTGGTGGTGGACCAACGGCCGTCGGGCATAGACGATGAAGTGATGAGCCAGTTAGGAACCCGCATCACCGGTTGGCTGGGGGATGAAGACGATATTCGGGCTGTGCTGACCGGGTTATCCGGCCGTGATCAGTTACGCGGTATGTTGGCCCGCCTGCAAGAAAAAGAAGAAGTGCTACTGCTAGGTTGGGGCGTCAAAATGCCCATCCCCGTCAAATCTCGCCGTTACGACGAGGAGTTTTACACGGACATGAAAACGAAAACGGCCGTGCCTTCCAGCCTGGACGACCTGACCGACGACGAATGGAACGAGGAGTTGTTTGGTTAATGACTACAACAGAAAGTAACTCGCCAATGTCGCACAAGATTGCTATTGAGTCCTTACTTAAAGAATTGCAAGTAGTTATTCCCGATACAAATTGGATTGCTCTTGCAACTGAAGAAAGTGGAATATTTTATAGCAATATGCCTTCCTTTCCCTCTGGCTCCGGACTTGACCCGGATAGGGTGCTGGGTGTCTCAGCAGCATTGATGGGGTTGGGGCAACGCATTTGCGTGCAGTTAGAAAACGGAAATTATCAATATGCACTAATTTCAGGAAGTAAGAGAAAAACACTGGCAATTACCATCGATGACAAACATGTTCTATCGTTCGATTTGGATGTACAAGTAGATATTGGGGAGGTCTTCACGGCCGTCAGGCAAACACTCCCACCTCTTTTGCATCTGTTGGAAATCGAAAAACCACCTATCTCAAAGTGAGCGGTCGTACACTTGACAGGGAATAGTCAGTTGCACCAGAATATATGTGCCTGGCAAAATAAAAAGGAACTGATATGACATACTATGCAATCCTCGAAAATGGAAAGAAAGCTTCATTTCAGGCATCTATCATTGGGTTTCCCGACATTATAGCGAAGGGTTCTACCCGGCAGGAGGCATTGGCAAACTTACAAAGAGCCATGTCTTTACGTTTATCTCAAGTGGAAATTGTACCAATAGAACTAGAGGCAACCCAAGCTGAACACCCCTGGCAAAAATTTGCTGGTATCTGGGCAGATGAACCGCATTTTGATGAATTTCTGGAAGACATTAAACAGTATCGTCATGAACTAGACGCTTCTGACAATTCCCAGGTCGAAGAAAGTAGTTGACTTTGTTTATCCTCGATACAGACCACATTTCCTTCTTTCAACGTGGGCACCCCCTTGTGCAAAAGCGTGTGACGGCCGTCTCTCCTGATCAGTTAGCGGTAACCGTTATTTCATACGAAGAGCAGGTGCGTGGATGGTTAGCTCAAATTCGTCGGGCAAACAATGACCAACGGTTGATTCAAGCGTATCGTCGTCTGGAAGAAACCTTGACCTTCTATTCGCAGATTCATGTGTTGACTTTTGATACAACGGCCGTATCCTATTTTAACCAACTAACACAGCAACGTATCCGTGTAGGAACACAAGATTTACGCATCGCGGCTATTGGGTTAGCGCATGGTGCCATATTGGTTACTCGTAATATGCGTGATTTTTCACGTATTCCTGGTTTGCAGTTGGAAGATTGGTCGATCACTTTGCATAAGGACGAATAGGAATCAGAGGAGAAACCTATGGCAAAATTTACAGTTCGGGCAGATGAACTCATTGACGCTATGCAAAATAATGATTACAGTGCCAATCACTATTTTGATACCGAATTGGGCGACATTATTTTCACTTCTGAATATGTGGACCTTGATGAGGAAACGGCCGCATTATTAGAAACAGAAAGGGAGCGATTTATAGAAGTTGATCGGGTTCCATCCCGCGACGCCTGGCGCATTATGGATGATTTTGCGGAGACGGTGGCCAACGGCCGTATTCGAGACAACCTGCTCCGCGCCCTCGGCGGCAAAGGCGCATTTCGCCGCTTCAAAGACACCTTGTACGATTATCCCGATGTTCGCCAACAATGGTTCATCTATCAAGAGCGCCGCTATATGGAACTGGCTCAGGAGTGGGTTGAAATGAACGAACTCGATATCGAACTCGTGCCTTTCCATCCTGAAAACAAGACTCAAGCGCCACCATCACCCGCAGCCGACAAAAAACTACTCATTCTATTTGGGCCGCCGGCCGTCGGCAAAATGACTGTGGGCAAAGAGCTGTCCGAGATGACCGGACTCAAACTTTTCCATAACCATATGACAATTGAACTGGTTCTTCTTTTCTTCGAGTTTGGGTCGCCGCCGTTCGGCCGTTTGGTTGGTGAATTCCGGTGCATGATTTTGGAAGAAGTGGCCCAAAGCGATTTGCCAGGTCTGATCTTTACCTATGTATGGGCCTTAGATCAGGAGTCTGACCGCGAATTTATTGACAGCCTGACCGATATTTTCCAGCAGGTTGGGGCCGATATTTTTTACGTAGAATTACGGGCCAGCCAGGAAGAGCGTCTGGCGCGAAACAAAACAGAATACCGCCTATCCCAAAAACCAACCAAGCGCGACCTGGATTTTTCAGAGCAAAACTTGCTCGAATCGGATACAACATACCAACTGAATTCAGAGGGTGATTTCTTTTACCAATCCAATTACCTCAAGATTGACAACACCCATCTATCCGCCAAAGAAACAGCCCAACAAATCAAAGCGCATTTCGGATGGTAAGCCTCCACGTTTTTTGCCAGACTATGCAGGCAAAAGAGGCATAAACAAGGTAGCAGGGAACACGGATAAATAATTACCCCAAATCGTATCCGTTCAGACCCTAAGGGTTTTTCGCTTAATCTAACGGGTACACTCAGGAGTAAAACCCTTAGGGTCTTGGTAGCCCCCTGAATAATTACCCCAAATCATTATCATGGAGAATATCTTATGCAAACAGAATTAGGTTTGGATTACGTAGAAATTGAAGCGGGAACAGGTAGCACGGCCGTAAAAGGAAAAACGTCAGCGTTACATTCGTTTACCCCGCTTCGATAACCGCATCAATCCCACCCTGCACCAACTGTGTAAATATCTCATTCATCCGCTCAGGGGAGTACGGCATGTCGTTATCCAGCCACCACGTCAGCAGCGTGAGCAGAGAGCCAGCCAAATAGGTGACTAAAATATCCATGGGGACGGCAAATCGTTTCCCGGCGCGTTCCGCCTCTTCAAAATAGGCGCGGGCATGGGCTGTTAGACCCTCCCGAATTGCTTTGACCACAATTTCAATCCCCCGCCCGCCAATCATCGCTTTGTACAGGTGATGTTGCTGCTGCGTGTGCTGGAACAACGTCAGGCTAGGCATCATTGCATGTTGGGCTTCATCCTCACTGCCCGAACTCAAATGCTGTCCTAACTCTTCGCGCAGTTTTTCGACGCTGCTTTCCATCAAATCATCTTTGTCCAAATAGTGAGCGTAAAAAGTGGAACGCCCCACATTGGCCTCGTCAATAATGTCTTGCACCGTAATTTTGTCGTACCCCTTTTCCAAAATGAGGGTGATGAGCGCGTCTTGCAATAGCTGGCGCGTGCGCTGAATGCGGCGATCTACTTTCTTGTCTGTCATTGCGCACAACAGCAAACGGCCGTTTCCTACAACGGTAATTTGATCGACATGCGCGGCGTGACAAAAGCGTATGAAACGGCCGCCGGCTCTTTCACCGCTCTCAACAACATAGATTTACAGATCGAAACGGGCAAATTTGCAGCCATTGTGGGCAAATCGGGCAGCGGCAAATCTACGCTGCTCAACATGCTGACGGGCATTGACAGGCCGACAACTGGCGAGGTGGAGATTAACGGAACGGCCGTTACCACCCTCACCGAAGACCAAATTGTCACCTGGCGGGGACGCAACATCGGCGTCGTCTTCCAATTTTTCCAACTAATGCCCACCCTCACCGTCATCGAAAATGTGATGATGCCGATGGATTTCTGCAACGTCTACCCACCGCGCGAACGGCGCGAACGGGCGTTGGCATTGCTGGAACAGGTCGGTGTGGCCAATCAGGCTGATAAATTCCCAGCCAAGCTCTCCGGTGGACAGCAGCAGCGCGTCGCCATCGCCCGCGCCTTAGCCAACGACCCACCCACCCTCGTCGCCGATGAGCCAACGGGCAATCTTGATTCGTGCACGGCCGACGACGTGTTGACGCTGTTCCAAAAACTGGCTGGCAGCGGCAAAACGGTCATCATGGTCACGCATGAGCGGGATGTAGAATCGTGGGTGTCGCGGGTGGTGACGTTGGTAGACGGGGAGATTGTGACAAATGAACAAGATTCGCAAATGAACGATTCCGCAATCCGCAATCACACAAAGGGAGGCCGTTTATGCTTAACTCACGCTGGCGCAAAGCATTCCGCGACCTGTGGGTCAACAAAACCCGCACGGTTCTTGTTATCCTGGCAATCGGCATTGGGATTGTGGGCGCATCGTGGAATAAGACGACGAAGGCTGAGTTTGCGGCGCGACGGTTTGATGCGGATGTGCAGTTGAAACGGCCTTATCCATCTCCAGAGTTGCAGTTACTCATCGCCGGTCTGCCCGATGTTGTCGTCGTAGAAACATGGGCCGATGTCAAAACATCCCTCATCTACGCCGATGGTAGTTAATGGCGACCTGTTCCGCACAATCGGCTTGCCGCCCGACACGTCCATGATTGATTTTCCGCTCATTGAAGGTCGCTGGCTGCGCCCAGATGATGAAAACGCTCTTGTTGTCAACCATGTGATGCTGGTCGATCATGATCCATCCATGACCGTTGGCAGTGAATTAGTGATGGACATCAATGGGCAGGTGACAACGTGGACGGTGGTGGGCATCGTGCGCCAAGTCGGACAGGGCGTTGCGTATGCCAATCAGGATTGTTTTGCCGTGCTGGCTGGATTGGAGGGAGAAAGTAACCACGTCCAAATCGTTGGTAACGATGGTAGCGAAGCGGGGCAAACGACGCTGCTGCAAACGGTTGAAGCGGCATTGCTCAACGCGGGAGTTGACGTGACCGTTGCTAATACGTCTCAAGACGGCCGTCAAGTTCTGGTAGACCATTTTTACATCATCGTGACGCTGTTGATGCTGATGGCGGCGTTGGTAGCGGCGGTTAGCGGGTTGGGGTTGGCCTCTACGATGAGATTGATTGAGTTCTGTCTGCTCCAGAAATTCGACGTAACGGGCTTTGCAGCTTACCTGATCCAGATCGTCGCCAAGAGCCAACGGCACTTTGGTTTTGACTTCGGTAACATGGGCTGAAATAGTCGGTGTGCCCAACTGCCTGGCAATGGAAACACGATGGTGACCATCAAGCACAAAGTAGACTTCACCCATCTGATATACATCTATCGGGTACATGCCGCGCATATCAAGAACGGCCGTTTTCACCCGTGCCCAACGTTCTTGATCACTATCTTTCTTGGGTAAAAAGTCGCGTGTAAAGTCATCATAGCGGCCGACACTGCCCACAATAGCTTTCAGGGAAATTTCCTGTAAACCGCGTTCAACAGTGCTTGTTTCTCTTAATTGCTCACGGACATAGGCGTAAACGAGCAATTTGTTTGACTTCCCGGTCAGACGAGCCAGAAGTTGTTGCACAGCAGCCTGTTTGCGCGCTCGTTTAAAGTCTCGAACGGCAACGCTATAATTGAACGGATTTTGTTCCGGCATTATGAATGACCACCTGGTAGGCCAATTCCAAAAAATAATGATCCCGAATTGATGCCATTTCGGGAATTGGCTGGAGGCTTTTTCAAAACGGGTAGGATCATTTAATTTTTGAAAAAGCCTTAGATGAATGCTTCTGCCCATGCGGCCGTAGAAACCAAGCTGCAGCACCTGTCATCTGGACATCGCCACACATTTGTTAACTCGAAAACTTTATCTGCTATAATATCAGGTTCATTGACCCCAGCCAACGAATGTTTCAGCCACAACACGATTCCTACAATCAGACCAATCAGTAGTAATGCCAGATATGAAATGGTGGATTTATGGCGTGTCGCGTATAATGAAAACATAAAGGTAGTGGAAATATTTATCTTGGAATGTGAGGATTGCGAATAGTGGGTTCTTCAAGCAAAAATGAAAGAAACATCTAACCTAAAACAACTCTGGACACGCTGGGTATTTATCATTGTCATCATAGGATTTGTTGTGCTGCTCCTGGCTCCCAGTGTCCGCAACCTCTCTTTTAACGTTTGGTTTGGGGCTATTGCCACCGGATTTTGCTTCGCTTTTGTTGCTCTGGGTGTGTACATTTCTTTCCGGGTTCTTGATTTTCCAGATTTGACAATTGATGGCAGTTTGCCTCTGGGCGCCGCTATTGCGGCCACCATGATTGTGGCTGGATACAATCCCTATTTGACGCTGCCGGTTGCTTTTTTGGGGGGTGTGTTAGCGGGGATGACAACGGCCGTTATCGCCACTCGCCTAAAAATTCACAGTTTGCTGGCCTCCATTCTCACTACCACCGCTCTCATAAGTATCAACTTACGGATTATGGGGCGTTCCAATATCCCTCTGCTCAATGTAGATACAATTTTTACGCCCTTTAGCCAACCTTTTCAAGAATTTGTACAAATGTTGGGTGGGGATGCGTTAGCCAAAGCCGCCAACAATATTTTGACCATCCTCTTTGTCGGTACAATTGTCATTGTCGTCAAGCTGCTGTTCGATTGGTTTATGCACACTGAAATTGGCCTGGCGATGCGAGCGACAGGGGACAATCCGCAAATGATTCGCGCCCTGGGAACAAACACCAACGTCATGATCATTATGGGATTAGCCATCAGTAACGGATTGGTTGGCTTATCAGGGGCGATGTTTGCCCAATATCAAGGCTTTGCTGATGTCAATATGGGAGTTGGTTTGATTATTGCTGGATTGGCGGCCGTCATTTTAGGCGAGACGATATTGCGCCCCAAGCATACGGCGATGACAACCCTGGCCGTTATTTTGGGCATGATTTTTTATCGGGTTGCTATTGCGGCCGCATTAAGCGTCAAGTTTCCCCTTCCCGGCGGCGCTTCATTTCGTATTGACGCCCAAGATATAAAGTTGGCAACCGCTTTGTTAGTCCTGGTTGCACTTTGGTTCTCCCATGTGCAAGGGAAGAAGCAGTAAACAGTAGTCAGTGTTTAGTTATCAGTGACTGACCACTGACCACTGACCACTGAACACTGAGCACCGAACACTTATGTTACAAATAAACGCTCTCCATCAAATATTCAATCCCGGTCACATTAATGAAGTCCATGCTTTGCGTGATATTGATTTGCATTTGCCGCCGGCCCAGTTTGTTACGGTTATTGGCAGTAATGGAGCCGGGAAGTCAACCATTTTCAATGCGATTGCGGGGGTTTTTCAGCCCACACAGGGCAGTATTCTGATTGATGGCACAGATGTAACTGCGTGGCCGGAACATCGCCGCGCTTCGCTGGTGGGTCGTGTATTTCAGGATCCGATGTTGGGAACGGCCGCTTCCATGAGTATTGCTCAAAATCTTTCCCTGGCATTGCTGCGTGACCAACGGCTGCGATTGCGTACCGGTGTCACCGCAGCCCGCAAAAAGACATTCTATGAGTTGTTGGCTCCGCTTGGTTTAGGGCTGGAAAAGCGACTTGATGCCCGCGTCTCCTTGTTGAGTGGGGGACAACGTCAGGCTTTGACCCTTCTGATGGCTGTTTTTGCACGCCCTAAAATTTTACTGTTGGATGAACATACGGCCGCACTGGATCCGGAAACGGCCGTTAAAATTCTCGACCTAACCCAAAAAGTCATTGCCGAACAAAAACTGACCACCCTCATGATTACTCACAATATGCAGCAAGCACTCTCTTATGGCGACCGTACACTCATGTTAGACAGTGGGCAAATTGTACTGGACATCAACGCCGAAGAAAAAGCAACCATGACTGTGCCAGACATGGTAAACAAGTTTTCAGAAATCAAGCAGGAACAATTGCTTGACGATGAGTTATTATTATCAGTGTAGGCTGGTGGCTAGTCAGTAATCACCAGCCACCAGCAACTATCCTAAAAGGAGAAGATGATGTTTAAGAAAATGAAGTTGTTATTGGTACTGTTGTTGTTGATGTTGGCAGCCTGTTCGTCGTCAGACACGCCGGTAGAGGATGAAGCCCCGCCCACTGAAGCTCCTGCGACTGAAGCTCCCGAAACATCTGATGTTGAGGATGACGGGGATGTTGAGGATGACGGGGAAGAAATGGCCTCCGAAGATCATGACGAAGCAATCGTTATCGGCATGATGAAGATTGTCAGCCACCCGGCTCTGGACGCCGAGCAGCAAGGTGTGAAGGAAAGGCTGGCCGAGGCAGGCTTCATCGAAGGTGAAAACCTGACCATCCTAGAAGGCAACGCCGAAGGCGACATTGCCACGCTCAGCACCATTGCCCAGCAATATGTGGATGAAGGCGTAGACCTGATTGTGGCCACGAGTACGCCGGCGCTGCAAGCAGCCTACAACGCCACCAAAGACCTCAGCGATCCC
>JAAEOP010000469.1 GCA_024223125.1 Chloroflexota bacterium | reverse complement strand
CGCAGACACTGCCACCAGCCTCATTGACACGCCAGCCCGTGAAGATGAGATTTTTTGGTACGCTCCGGCCGTCAATGAAATGGACGCTTATCTGACGGCCGGATTTGATCTGACGGCCGTAAACCAGGCCAACCTGGGCTACTCCGTCTGGTATGATTTAGAAGACATTTACGATTTTGCCTACATCTCCATCTCCACCGACGGTGGCCAAACCTGGGACCAACTGCCCCCCAGAATCGCATCTGTGGGTGAATATGGGGCTGGGTATAACGGCCGCAGCGCTGACAAACAAGACAACCAAAACGGCTGGCTCAAAGAAAGCATCTCCTTAAACGATTATGTCGGCCACAACGTCCTCATCCGCTTTGATGTTCTCACCGACAGCGGCATCACCGGGCAAGGCTTTGCGCTAGACAACCTGAGCATTTCCGAATACGGCTACGAAGCTACCTTTCAGGATGGCCCCGAAGGATGGCAGCCAGCCGGATTTGTCCGCACTGGGCAGCAGCTTCCCCAAAAATGGGCTTTGTTATTGATTGAAGAAGACAGCGCCACTGTTACCCCCATCCCCTTGAATAATTTGAATCAAGCCCAGGCAACATTCAATTTAGGCAAAGCTGGCGGCATCCTGACCATCATGCCCCAAACCCCCTTCATTACCCAACCGGCCAACTATTGGCTAATAATAGATCAACCCTCAAACTAGCCGTGGTGGAATCCGACAACCTGCCGGCTTGTATGGGTTAAGCGCAGGATTACTTGATACGAGGAACAGCGAATCAAAATGCACCGGATTTTTTCCTCCTCAGCCTGTCGAAACTAAGTTGTTACGATATAATCATGCGGGTAGGCGGAGATTGGAGAGTGCCCATCTCTTAAATCTCCAATCGGTAATCTCAAATCTCTATTAAAGGTTAAGCGGAAGATGGAATTTACCCCACCAAGTATCAACTTAATTATTATTTCGCCGGTACTCATCGTAATGGCAACTGGCGTTGTAGCCATGATTGTAGACCTCTTTGTGCCCGACGATAAAAAGGATTGGGCTGCCTGGCTGACCGTCGTTGGTTTGCTGTTGGCTCTGGTGCAATCTATTGGTCTATGGAACTGTAACTGCGGCACTTTCATTCCAGAAGGCGGCCGCCCGATGGTTGTTATGGATAATTATGCAGTCTTTCTCAACGTCATTTTTGTGTTGACCGGGCTGCTGGCTGTACTCATCTCGGTGGGATTTCTCAGGCGGACGGGGTTAGATAAGCCGGAATATTATATGCTGCTTCTATTTTCTGTCAGTGGCATGATGTTAATGGGGATGGGGAATGATCTGATTTTGATTTTCCTCGCATTGGAAGTGTTGTCTATTCCTTTGTATATCCTGTCTGGCTTTTCCTGGCCGCGGCCGGAATCAGAAGAGTCGGGCATGAAATATTTTTTGCTGGGGGCGTTTTCATCGGCCATTTTTGTGTTTGGCATTGCCCTGATGTATGGGGCCACGATGACGACATCTATTCCTGTTATTTTTGACCATGTATCTGTACATGGGGCTGATGCGCTGTTGGTGACCGGGCTGGCATTTCTCCTGGTGGGGTCTGGGTTTAAAGTAGCGGCCGTGCCTTTCCATATGTGGACGCCGGATGTGTATGAAGGGGCGCCGACGCCGGTAACAGCTTTTATGTCTGTAGGGGCCAAAGTGGCTGGTTTTGCTGCTCTGCTGCGGGTGCTGCTTATGGCGCTACCTGGACTTCAAGAGGATTGGATGACGGCCGTAGCCGTCCTTTCCACCCTGACTTTGATTGTGGGTAATGTGGTTGCCATCCGCCAGGGAAATATCAAGCGTATGTTGGCCTATTCCAGCATCGCTCATGCCGGTTTTATTCTCATTGCTGTTGCGGCCGCAGCCCAAACGGAGTTAGGCGTCAGTTCGGCCCTCTTTTATATGTTTGCTTACTTGTTTACCAACCTGGGCGCGTTTGCCATTGTCATTGCCATGGAGCGGAATTATGGTGAAGGTGTGCTGCTGGATGATTACAAAGGGTTGGCGAAACGGCATGGTTTATTTGCTTTGGCAATGGCTTATTTCATGCTCTCGCTCACGGGCATTCCGCCGACGGGTGGCTTTTCAGCTAAGTTTTATGTCTTCCGGGCTGCATTGGAAGCTGATTTATTCTGGTTAGCTTTGATTGGGGTTATTACCAGTGTGGTTTCTGGTTTTTATTATTTGCGCGTGGTTTATTTGATGTTTATGTTTGACGGCGCTGGTGAATTGGCAGCGGGCAAGCCTTTGAAATTTGCTCTAATTGTGATGGTTGCGGTTACAATTTTCTTGGGCTTTTTTCCCGGCAGTTTGTTTGATCTGACATTGGAAGCAACACTCTCGACTGTACAAGCGTTTGCCGGTAGCTAGTAGTTTTTCGGATAGAGTAATTATTTTGCAGCTTCAGGATTGAAAGCCACCAGGCTGCCGCCGCCGATGTTAATGAGGATGTATTTACTGTTTGTGGGCAAGAGCCAATCATCAGTGGGCACGGCCGTGCGCGTACCCCCCGTAAATAAATGAGTTAACGTGGCCGTTTCCATATCCACCAAATAAAGTGTCAGTTCGCTGTTGTTGTTATGGAATTGTTGGGCGATGAGGTAGACACGGCCGTTGCTCACCAACAATCTTTGTGTCCCATCTACCAATCCCTTAAACGAGCGATCCCATTTCACTGTGCCATCTTCATGCAAAGCGATGAGGCGGCGGTCTTGCAAGTCGGTATGAGCTACCAGCAGGCCCCCTTCTGGTAGAGAAACAAAATCGCCTGTAAGTAAAAATGCGTCTGGCAGTTTGAATATGCGTTCGGCTGTCTGCGCGCTGGTGTTGAGCCGGTAGATGCCATCCTTGCTGTAAATCCAGCCCTGTTCGCCGATGATGGCCGGGTAGCCGAGAGGCACGTTCCACGCTGTCGGCTCGTTGGCGGTGAGTGACCAGACACGGCCGTTACTGCCAGACGTGACCAGAATGGTTTGTTCGGCCGTATTGGCCCAATCAAACGGCCGTGCCCCCACATCTTTCGACCATAAAATTTGCCCATTTGATGAGGTGGCAGTTAACTGTTCGCGCACGGCCGTGACCACGCCACCGCCAGGCAAAGGGATCAAGTCTGGCGTCCCGGTGACATTCAGATCAACTTCCCAAAGCGGGGCGCTGAGTGGATTGGCGGCATCTGGCAGGTTAAAGGCTTGCAGGCTGCCGGTATGACCGGTTAGGTAAAGCCGGTCATTATCAGTATCAATCAAGCCATTTGAGAGTTTGTTATCGTCGGGTAAGGTGAAGCGCCATTGGGTACGGCCGTTAGCCACATTCAGCCCCACCAATTCGTCATCTTCCAGCAAGACGAATGTGTCTGTCATCACAGCGCCGATGCTTTTGCGGTTGGTGGCATACGGTCGCAGCCAATCAACCCCAGGAGAAGCAGCCAGCCGTTCTTGCCAGATGGTGGCTGAAGGGGGCAGCCATCCGGCCGTGGTGGGGTCTTCGGGCCAATAGCCGGGGCCGGGGGTGTAGGGCATGTGGGTGCGAATTTCAAAGTGCAGATGGGGCGGGGTACGCGGCCGACCGATTTCCCCTACCTTGTCACCGCGCCGGACACAATCGCCTGCTTCCAGAACAACGCTGGACGGAGCTAAGTGACCATAGAAGGAGAGGATTGCCTGCCCGTCGGCCAGAATATGCTGCACAATGACAATTCCTTTGTCCCGGTTCCAGCCTTCCGGGTCGGCCGCCATCACCAGCCCATGCCCAACGCTGTAAACGGCCGTGCCCAACGTAGGCCGCCCTGCCGCCCCGCCCCAATCTTCCCCGGCATGGTATTTGTCATAGCGGGAGCGGAAGACGCCAAAGTCTACGCCGCCACGAGAGACGCCCGCTGCGTGGGGTGGATCTATGGGAAAGTCAAGGGTGTCTATACGGCCGCAAGGAGAGCCGTTTTGAGGTGTCGGATTGTGGAGTTGAGCCGCACGGGGATTGCCGGAAATGGTGAGGGGTACGGCCGTCGCTGTTGGTGTTGGTGTGGGCGTGGTGGTGGGTGTGGGGGTGAAGGTTGGCGCTAACATAGGGGTTGTGGCAGGGGTGTTTGTAGAAGTAGGTGTGGGTACGGCCGTTGGGGGGATAGGTGTGTTCAATGCTTGCGGCGTCGAAACATCCCGTTCGTTTTTGGTGCAACCTAACAACAATGCCATCAAACACAGCATTCCGAGTAATTGTTTGGTTATTGGGATGTAGGACAAGATGCTAACTTGTCTGGGCAAATTAGGGAATATCATTTGCGACAATCATGGGAATTGGCGTTAGCGGTAAAAGCCCAAATACTAGTGCCGATGAAGGTTGACGTACAAGGTATTGATATGGATTGGGACTGGCTCCAATTTTCTGATCCATACTGGCAATTATACAAAACTATTAGGATTCAACTACCAGTTCAGAACGATGTCCAGGTCTGTGGCCAAAGATTGGGCGCGTTGTTGCAGGCGATGGCCTAGTTCTGGTTGGTTGTTGTTTATTTCAAAGGCGGCCCATTCCCAAAGGGTATAAGCCTGGTCGCGGTGGGAGGCGATGCCGCCGCCATTGAGGGATTCAAAAATACGTAAACTTTGAGCAAAGCAGTTGGCCGCGCTGTAAGATTTGTTGCCAATTTGGATGGATTGTTGGTTGGGTGGTTGTTGGGCGGCAACTTTGCCCAACGCCCGCCAGGTGAGGCCGGATATTTCGGGGTTGGCTTGCTTTTGGGCTAGAGTATGGGCTTTATGGGTTATTTCCCGGGCTATTTCCAGGTTATTCTGCGCCAGATAGATATCTGCCAGGAAGGTGTATGTTTGGGGAAGATGCTGCCAGCCGGACATGAAGCTTACATTTTCGGCTAATTGGAGAACCTCTTCTAAGATTTGTCGGGCTACATCAAGTTTGCCCAAAGAAGCCATCGTGTAGCCGAGGTTGGATTGAGTGGTCATACGGCCGTGACGATGATTGATCCCCGTTGTAATTGAAACTGCTTTGCGGAAGAAGGGGATGGCGGAGTTGAGTTGACCCCGCAAGCGGGCAGTCTCCCCTAATTGGAGCAGTGTATGGGACACTTCCAACTGCGATTCCAATGAACGATACAGTTTCAGCGCCTCCATTAAATCGTGGGTGGCCTGGTCATATTGGCCCAGCGTATTATGGAGGTTGCCCAGAGTGTAAAGGGTAATGGCGGCAGCGTGCAGTTCATCGAGCGTTTGCAATAAGGCCAACTGTTGTTGCAATTGGTACAGGCTTTTATTGGCGTCATCGTAACGGCCGTTACGAATATATGATAGGCACAGCAAATGTAGACTTTGTGTACGGGCTACCATCTCTTCCTGACGGTCGCTTAATTGTAGCGCCCGTTGTAAAACCGCCAGACTCTCGTCAAATTCCCCCTGCCGTAGACTGGCTTCACCCTGCAGCAGCAAAGCCTTTACCAAATCCATTTCGGCTCCAATTAGCCAGGCGACTCGTTCTGCTTGAGAAGCGCTCTCTAGCATGGCGGCATACTGTCCTTGCTCTTTTTGAGTTTCAGCCAATCCATTCCAGGCACGAGCTTGTGAGGCCAGATCGCCATCTTCTTCGGCCGTAAAACGCATTGTCATATAAATTTGGGACGCTTCCACAAAACGGGCCTGGGTATGTAGTAATTTACCGATCTGTTCTTGAAGTCGCAGTAGCCATTCAGCATAATGTGCCTGGTCTAACAGCAAAGAAAGTCCACGACGATAAAAGTCAATTGCCAGTTCTACATCAAACGCAGCTTCGGCGCGGCGGGCAGCCATTTCATATAATTCTGCGGCCGAAGTGTGTTCTCCGGCCAATTCAAAATGTTCGGCTACCAGTCCAGCATATTCGGCAATACGTTCTCCGCTTTGGGCGGCTAACCAATCACCCACTTGTTTATGATAAATGGGGCGGGAACGGAGCAAGACGCTTTCATAGGCAACCTGATGCAAAATGGCATGTTTGAAAACGTAAGCCTGGGTTCCGGCAAAACCGGATATTTGCCGTCGGAAAATCATCTCTCGTTTTTCCAGAGCTTGTAAAGCGGCTATTGTTTCTGAGGGCAAGATGGGGTTAATGGCCGTTTCATTCATATGGGTAACGGTACTGTCCCAAAATACCCGGCCTACAACGGCCGCCCGCTGCAAAGTAGCCCGTTCCAATTCTGATAAACGATCCAGGCGAGCTTGTAAAACGCCGTTGATGTGGGGGGGGACGCGCACGGCCGGTAATTGATTACGGCGTATCTGCCACTCATCCTGCCCGGCAATAATGACGCCATCCTCTATCAGGATTTTGATCAATTCTTCTACATATAGTGGATTGCCTTCGGCGCGGGTCACGATTAGATCAGATAAGTCGGGTGGGATTTCAGGCACTTTGCACAAGATTTGCATGACTAGCTCCCGACTTTCAGACTCGGATAGAGATTGCAAGTGAATGATTTGTGTCGAATCACCCAATAATTCTTGGTGACGAGCCAATGGTTGATCTGTGGTTGCAGGGCGGGACAGCATGGTAATGAGAAGAGGCATTTGACGACAGGCAGGTAGAAGATGCTCCAAAAAATCAAGCGAACTTTCATCGGCCCAATGTAAATCTTCTAACAAGATGATTACGGCCGGAGAGACGGCCGTGATCTCTGTACATAATTCAACAATATACTGGTAAGCCAGCTCTTTAAGCTGTGGTGTCTTTTCATCGTTTGCCTGGTTGGTTAGGGGCAATATTTGCCCTAAATCCAAACCAATTAGGCGGGATATTAGATGTACTCGTTGGCGTAAAGCATCTTCCTCAACTTTTAGAACCCGGCTCATACCCTGGATTAATTTTTCCTCGGCCAGGGAAGCGGGGTCGTTGTCTTGAATGTCGAAGTAGGTAGCCAATAAATTTCTGATCAAGGCGTAGGGGGTTTGACGGCCGTGTTGGTAAGTACGCCCTTTCAATATCGGTATCTCTTGAGGAAATGTTTGTATCCAGATATTGAACTCATGCACCAGGCGAGATTTACCCACACCAGCTTCACCCATAATCATCATCGCCCGACCGCTGTGGTTGGTGATGGCTAACTGTGTGGCTGCTTTCAAACCAGCCAGTTCTGTATCGCGGCCGACCATGCGGGTTTCTACACCTTCCACCCCTCGGCCGGTGGCATAAAAAAGACGCGGTTTCAGACCCAATACCAGGTAAACTTGTACCGATTCACTGCGCCCTTTTATGGGTACTGGGCCAAGTGGCTCCACGTTAAATGTATTTTTTACTAAAATATAGGTGTCGTGGGAAATAAGAATGCTGCCCGGTGGGGCCGATTGTTCTAAGCGGCTGGCAATATTGACTGCATCCCCGATAACTGTCGTTTCTTCACTTTCTCCGACCCGCCCCAACAGGACCGGGCCGGTGTTGATGCCCACTGACAGGCGCAGGTTTTGCAGGGTGTTTTTCTCGTCGTCAGCGGCCGTTTCGTTCCGTTCAGTCACAAAATCGCTTAGAGCGGCTCGCATTTGCAAGGCAGCTCTAATAGCTCTGGTGGGGTCATCTTCATGGATAACAGGTACGCCGAATACACCCATGACAGCATCGCCAATGTGTTTGTCAATCGTGCCATCGTGCAAGGCAATGACCTGGTCTAAACGACGCCAAAGTTTGTTAAAGACATTGAGTATATTGGTATCTTGAACTTGGCCGCTGAACCTTTTGAAGCCGATGATTTTGGCAAATAAGATGGTTGTTTGTTTGCGTTGTGCGTTGTCAATTGATTGAATTTTGTCATTGCGCGGCGGTTCTTGTCTGGCAAGTAAATCTTGTAAAGCAGACAGGGTTGTATCAGCCACGGCCGTGCCTAAAACCGTGCGTTGGGCTTCAATTGCTTTTATTGCTTTCCTGATCTGCTTACTGGTGGTCATTTTATTTGAGTTTGCAAACTCGCACATTTGCCACTTGCAAACATGCTACTTGTTACTTACCACAATCTCCTGCATTTGATCTGCTTCAAATTGTAACCCTAATTCAGTTAACATAGAACGTGCCATCTGGGCTAATCGAGTGGCCTGTTCTAAATTATCGCAACGAAACTCATATAAGGCCCAGACTCGCAGTAAATGGGCCAGATCGAATTTTCCAATAGGGCCTGCTTCTACAAGAAGTTTGTGGCTGCGAGCAAAACATTGAATAGCGTCTATTGTTTTCCCTCGAATTGAGGTTTGTTTGTTTTTCTGGAGTGTCTTAGCCAACAGCAGACCAAGCGCTTGCCAGGCCACGGCCGTGGCTCGTTTAGATTCCCGAATGGGGCGTTGTTGCAGCGCTCGCTCAGAAATACGCACCGCTTCTTCTGCCTGTCCCTGGGCTTCAGGCAATAAATGATCTTCCAGATATAACTGAGCCAGGCCGGCCATCGCTTCGCTGCGGACAAAGGGAGCCTGAGCTTTTTGAGCCAGACGAATGGCGCGACGGAACCAGCGGTAGGCGTGCTGCAAATGTTCCTCTTTTTGAGCAATTTCTTGAACTGTTTGGGTGTCGCCAATGGATTGGGCCAGATGACATTTTCCTAACCCGTTGGCTGTCAAGGCCAGGTATAGATAATTTTGGCTTTTTTCGGCCAGAGTTAGTGTCCATTGGAAATGTTTTTCGGCGTTGTCGAATTGAGCCTGATAGGTGTTGATCTGCCCTATGCAGTGGAGTGACATCATCATGCTGAAACTGTCGGCCGTGTTTTGGGCAAGTTGTAGCGCTAGTTCGTAGTAGGCCACGGCCGTGTCTAATAACCATTGTTCCCAGGCCACCGCGCCTAACTGGTTCCACATAAGACATTCCCAGGTTGGTTCGTTGAGTTCCTGGAACATTGTGCGGGCGGCTTTGGTCATTGTTTCGGCCTGCTTATAACGACCCAATTCGCGGGCCAGGTTGCCTAAAAAAGTGCGGCTGAAAGCGCGAGAAAATGATACTTCTAAAGATTGGCTGTGTGAGTAAGCGTCGCGGGCCAGTTCCCCGGCCATCTTTGTTTGTCCGGCCATTAAAGCCACCCAACCTCTGGCGGCCGAGGTAAAAGTTAGTAGATCGGGCTGGTTATTTTGAGTGGCAATGGGGGTTAGGGGACGAATGCTGTCCAGGGCGTTTTTCAGATCGTTTAACAGTAAATAACATAGGAATTGTTGTTTGCAGGCCTGAATTTGAGCCTGGTTGTCGTCAATGGCAACGGCCGTTTCACTCATCAATTCGTAAGCGGCAATGGCTTCTTCAAACCGGGCTTGTTTCTGCAAAGAGTTTGCCAAACCCTGGTATAAAATAATACGAACGGGAGCCACTGTTTCTAAATCTGGAATGAGGTTTAGCGCTTTTTGATAGTAGAAGGCGGCTGTTTCTAAAGCGAGATTGGCTTGAGCATGTTGGGCGGCACGGCCGTAATTTTGGGCCGCATTTTCACCATCACCAGCCAGGACCATGTGGTTGGCAATACGGCGTAAAATGCGGGTGGTTTTGAGGATGGGTTGAGCCGTTAACCAGGATGCTGCCTCACTATGATAAGAAACTCGCTGTTCGGCAGGGATTGTTTCATAAATGAGTTGTTGCAGATGAACATGGCGAAATTGGTAGCGGTGAGTGTTGGGTATGGTAGATGTTGTTAACGGCTTAATCCACTGCCTTGATTCCAATGTTAACAAGGTGGTTTCCAATGTGTTGGCGTCAATGGTTGCCCCATCGTTACTGAAATGGCGCAGGGCGCTGTCCCAAAAAGTGGGGCCAAATACAGCCGCCCGCTGCAAAATACGCTGCTGATTGTCAGGGAGTCTGTCGAATTGACCCTGCCATAAATTGGAGACAGTTGGCGGAGAGGGTATATCGAGCAGCCTGCCCATGTTGGCCTGCCAGCGGGGGCCATGATCTTCTATAACCTGTTCCTGCAAAAACAGATCTACCATTTCATGGAGATCGAAAGGATTTCCCTGGGCGCTATTGACAATGACATCAATAAGGTGCAGGGGCATGGCTTCTATTTTTTGCAACATTTCGGCTAGAAAATGGCGGCTGTCTATGGGAGAGAGAGTGTGCAGGTTAATTTCCTGACGTTCTGCTACTTCCAGTGTGTGCCAGGAAGGACGCTTTTGGAAGAGAGACGGCTGGGTTGCACACACAATGAAAATGGGCAAATGGGTACATTGACGCATGAGATAATCGAGAAAATCATAGCTGCCTTCGTCGGTCGCATGGAAATCTTCCAGAAGCAGGATCAGAGCTTCATGCTGTTGTAGAATGTTGGTGAGTAGGGTGATCAGATTGCGGAAGCCAGCGCCACGAATCTGTGAGGCACGGTCTTCTTTATCAGAGAAATATTCCAGATTAAGCGCTATTGGTTTTGATTCCCTGAATTGGGTTGTTTCATACCCTAGCAATTGGAGACTGCTTTCCACAATAGGTTGGGCGTTGACGCCGTTCTGAGGTAAATCTTGAAGGATGCCCTGGGTTAATTTTTCGCGGGCGATAGCGGCGCTGTTTTGGGGATGGATATCATAATGATAAGCCAGAAGAGAACGGATAAGAGCATACGGCTGTTCGTTCACATCCTGGCTGCCTGATCCCTGCATCAAGCAAATACGATGCGGTAGCAAAGCCAGTAAGCGGTCAAATTCGTATAAAAGCCGTGATTTACCAATGCCTGTTTCACCGACGATGGTCACGATTTGAGCGATGTTGTTTTCAATGGTTATTTGCAGCCCGTTTTGCATTTGGCTTAACTCATCGCTGCGCCCTACAAAACGGGTTTCTAATAAGGCGATTTCCTGACGTAAGGATTGAAAGGTTTGGGAAACTTCCGCCTCTATCTGGTAAGCTGTCTCTTCAATCTGGGTTGTCAGGAGGGTTGTGTTGAAGTAGGGGTAGATATGTTCGTGAATTTCTGCGGACACTAAAATGCCGCCGAGGGGGGCAGCTTCCTGTAGATGATTGGCTATGGAGATGGTGTCGCCTACGGCCGTTTGAGCATCCGTTGACCCTAACTGCCCAAAATAAAGTGTGCCAATATGAATGCCAATTCGCATTTGTAGGGGATGGGGTGTCCGAAAAGGGTTTGTGTCATTTGTCTGCTGCAATTGTTGTTTATTAAATAACTGTAGTTCCGTCTGCATGTCGAGGGCGGCCGATACTGCCCGTTGGGGATCATCATCACGAACATCGGGTATGCCAAACCAGGCAATCAGGCCATCGCCTAAATGTTTGTCTACTTTTCCTCCCCACAGGTTGATAACTCTATCTAATTTGCGCCAGACAGCATTAATCATGTCTCGTACTTCTTCGGCGTCTAAAAATTCAGACACTGAAGTAAAGCCAGACATATCAGCTACCAGGACACATATTTGTTCGTGCTGCTGCATTGCCGGTGATGCCTGTTGTGCTGCTAACTGCTCACGCAAGGCAAATATGGCGACATCTACAACATCATCTTCAAGTAAGTGGCCGCGCTGCGTTTCGATTATGGCTAACGCTTGTTCAAGTTTTCTTTGTGTAGACACAATTTTTTATGATGACAGTCTTATCATGCTAATGAATATTATCAGGGAATTATATAGTTTCTAAACATAATAGACGACATGACATAATATTGGCAACTGACAGCATAAAAAATTGAGATATAAGGATGAAAAATATCCCCATATCTCAATGTATTTGGGAAGCAGTTCTGAAGGCTGGCTAGGCTGCCAATCCGTTTATGATATTCTCCACTTTTTGTCGCTGTTATCGCGTAAGCGCCTACATCAGCGTTTATGTGAGAAGAATGTGATCGTATTGGGGAGCAATCTGTGACCAGCTAAATTGCGACACGGCCGTTGCTAATTCTACGGCTGTTTTTTTAGTCAGGGTTTTGTTTTCTAAAGCCCATCTGAGCCGCTGTGCCAATCCCCCTTCATTTTGGTACAAACATTGTCGGTGGTACGGTTCTGGTATCAATTCTGGATAGCTGAGACGGTGCGGCAAAATGGGAAAAGTGTGGCAGTAAATCGCTTCCAAAATGCTGATGCCAAAAAATTCATGGTGAGCGGTGGAAATGGTGATATCGGCCTGCCATAAAAGTTGGCGGTATTTGTCTGGTTCTGCATGGCCGACATGGATGAGATGATCGCTTAATTGGTTTACGGCCGTATCAAAGCTAGACGGCCGTTTGCCATACTGCTGCCCACACAACGCCAATCGAAAAGGAATGTTCGCTTTTTGCATCTTATACAACGCCGCAAAAAACGCTTCCGGGTTTTTGTCGTATTCCCAACGTTGGTTCCACAAAATAAGGGGAGATTGGGGATTGGAGATTGGAGATTGATCTGAATTCGCTAATCTCCAATCTCCAATCTCTAATCTCTCGAAATCTACTCCCACCGGCAGCGTCCTGCTTTTTTGCCGCAATTTTTCGACACTGTTTAGTTCGTTGTATTCAGGGAAATGTTTTAGGAATTTGGGTACGGCCGTGAACCAGCTATCTAAATGAAACTGTGAATTGAAAAAAATGTGGTCGGCGGCCAACATAGAAGCGTAGTTGATGAAGACGTAATGGTAATCCCGTTCTCCAAGTTGCCTTCGCATGGGGCCAGTTTGGCTGTTTTGGGGCAAGGGGTAAGTCAGTTGATTCTCGTGCATGTAAAGGGCAAGAGGGGTGTGGGCGGTTTGCGGCCGTGTCAGCGCCAAAAACGACGTCACATCCAGCATATCCGTCACCAAAATCAAATCCGGTTCAAAGTTGCTCTCTTGAAAACGACGCGCTAATGTAACCGCCCCCCCGTGCATCCGCCATTTCCAAAACCGGTCCGGCAACGTCAGCAAAACCACTTCATGCTCACTATGACGCCGATACCCTTGGGCCCACGCCTTATGACTGCCGCCATGATAGGGAGAAACCAGTAGAATTTTCTTCATGATTCAAATTGACACGCTCAAATGTGGCTTGTGGTCGGACAATGGCTAACTCCAACAAACCCAGATCTCGTATGCTTGGTTCACCGCCGCTAGCAGCTTGTCGGAGAAGTCTGAATAGAACGCGGATAAACACGGATTTTCAGGATTTTTCTTATTATGAGTCGAGTCCACTGAAAAAACCCGATTTCTTACCAAAATTGATACAATTTACTTGACTACAGAAATCGGGTTTTGAATGTCAAATAACCTTTTTTCAGTAGAGTCATAATAAATCTCCGAATGTACTTACACTGTTTGCACAAGAGTATAATAGACGAGCGATGTGAAGACAACGGCCGTAAACCCGTCCCACACCATGCTATAATTCCCCTATCACACTTTCAACAAAATAAGGAGTAACCAAATGACGCAAGTCACCCCTTACCAACCTGTTAATAAAATTCGTATTGTCACGGCCGCATCCCTCTTTGACGGCCATGACGCCGCTATCAACATTATGCGCCGCATTTTGCAAAGTTCCGGCGCGGAAGTGATCCACCTGGGGCATAATCGCAGTGTGCAGGAAATTGTAGACACGGCCGTGATGGAAGACGCCCAAGCCATTGCCCTGACCAGTTACCAGGGTGGGCATATTGAATTTTTCAAATATATGGTTGATCTGCTGCAAGAAAAAGGATGCGGCCACATCAAAATTTTTGGCGGCGGCGGCGGCACTATTCTGCCCGATGAGATGACCCAATTACATGATTATGGCGTCAGCCGTATTTACTCGCCGGACGACGGCCGTACCCTGGGTTTGCAAGGCATGATCAACGATCTGCTGCAACAGGCGGATTTCCCCACCGGTAAACTGGATGTGGAGAAATGGCGCACGGCTATCCACGAAGCATATGATCGATTTCAGAATGTGGACTGCGGATTGCGGAATGGCGGCTCTGCAATCCACAATCCGCAATCCGCAATCAAAAAGTGGGTGACACAGCGTGCATTGGCTCGTTTAATTTCGGCCGTGGAAAATGAACCTGACCTGGTAGAGCCGATTATGGAAGAAGTTCACCAGCGGTTGGAAGGATTGGCCCAGCCGCCAGTGTTGGGCATGACGGGGACGGGGGGGGCGGGCAAGTCATCGCTGGTAGATGAACTGGTACGCCGCTTTCTACTCGACTTCCCCGATAAGCATATTGCCGTAGTTAGTGTTGACCCATCACGGCGGCGCACTGGCGGGGCGTTGTTGGGCGATCGTATTCGCATGAATGCCGTCACCAATGAGCGAGTGTACATGCGTTCTTTAGCTACCCGCCAATCGAATTTGGCTCTTTCCCGTCACATCCCTGAAGTGTTGAATATCCTCAAGGCAGCCCAATTTGATCTCATCATTCTGGAAACGTCGGGCATCGGCCAATCGGACACGGAGATTGTGGATTTTTGCGACCTCGCTTTGTATGTGATGACGCCGGAGTATGGCGCGGCCACTCAGCTAGAAAAAATTGATATGTTGGATTATGCTGACATCATCGCCATCAATAAGTTTGACAAGCGGGGCGCTCAGGATGCGCTGCGAGATGTAAAGAAGCAGTACAAGCGCAACCGGGGTTTGTGGCAGGCTGATGTCGCTGATCTGCCTGTTTATGGCACGATTGCCAGCCAATTTAATGATCCGGGGACGAATGGGTTGTACACGGCCGTGATGCAAACCATCAGCCAAAAAACCGGCGTCAACCTGCAACCCAATTTGGCGTTGGCTCAAGGTGAATCGGAAAAGATCGTGATTATTCCGCCGCGGCGAGTACGCTATCTGAGCGAAATTTCGGAGACGATTCGGCAGTACAACGAGTGGGGTGAGGAACAGACGGCTGTGGCCAACAAGCTATACGGCATTCAGCAAACCATCACCGCCGTGCAAACCAACAGCCTGAACGATAAAAAGCAGATCATCCAGCAGTTGCAAGAATTGCAGTCTCAGGTCAGCCTGAATTTAGACCGGCATAATCAGGCTGTTTTAGACGGCTGGGCAGAGAAAGTTGACCGTTATCAGGCGGATAAGTATCTGTATCAGGTACGCGGTCGTGATATTCACGTAGCCACTAAGGTAAAAACATTATCCCACAACGACATCCCTAAAGTTGTTTTGCCCCGTTATGAAGGATGGGGAGATATTCTCAGGTGGCATTTGCAGGAAAATGTGCCTGGTGAGTTTCCCTTTACGGCCGGTGTCTTTCCATTTAAGCGCACGGCCGAAGACCCCACTCGCATGTTTGCCGGCGAGGGCGGCCCAGAACGCACCAACAAGCGGTTCCATTACGTGTCACTGGGGATGCCGGCCAGACGATTGAGTACCGCTTTTGATTCGGTGACGCTGTATGGTGATGACCCGGCCTATCGCCCCGATATTTATGGCAAGGTGGGCAATTCTGGCGTTTCCATTGCCAGCCTGGACGATGCCAAGAAGCTGTACAGCGGCTTTGATTTGTGTGATCGGGCTACGTCGGTGAGTATGACGATTAATGGGCCGGCGGCGACGATGTTGGCTTTTTTCTTGAATACGGCCGTTGACCAGCAGTGCGAACTGTATATCCAGGAACATGGATTGGGGGATGAAGTTAAAGCGAAAATTGCAAAGATGTACGCAGGTGGGGAACGGCCGTGTTACCACGGCGATCTACCCGAAGGGAATGACGGGTTGGGGTTGTTGCTGTTGGGCGTCACAGGGGATCAGGTTTTGCCGCGAGAGGTGTATGAGGCGATCAAAGCGGAAACCCTCTCGTGGGTGCGGGGCACGGTGCAGGCTGACATCCTAAAAGAAGATCAAGCCCAAAATACGTGCATCTTCTCCACCGAATTTAGCCTGCGTATGATGGGGGACGTGCAGCAATATTTCATTGACCACAATGTACGCAATTTTTACAGCGTCTCTATTTCCGGTTACCACATTGCCGAGGCGGGAGCTAACCCGATCAGTCAGTTGGCTTTTACGCTGGCGAATGGGTTTACGTTTGCGGAATATTATTTGTCGCGGGGGATGGACATTAACCAGTTTGCACCGAATTTTTCCTTTTTCTTCTCTAATGGGGTAGACCCAGAATATGCAGTGATTGGCCGGGTTGCGCGGCGCATTTGGGCCAAGGCAATGAAGTTGAAGTACAAGGCCAATGAACGAGCGCAGAAGTTGAAATACCATATTCAGACGAGCGGCCGTTCCCTCCATGCCCAAGAAATCGGCTTCAACGACATCCGCACCACTTTGCAAGCATTGTACGCTATTTACGACAACTGCAATTCGTTGCACACTAACGCTTACGATGAAGCGATCACCACACCGACAGAGGAGTCTGTGCGGCGGGCGATGGCAATTCAAATGATTATTAACCACGAATTGGGGATGACGAAGAATGAGAACCCGCTGCAAGGCGCGTTCATCATCGAAGAGCTAACCGATCTAGTGGAAGAAGCAGTTCTCTTGGAGTTTGACCGCATTACGGAACGGGGCGGTGTGCTGGGGGCGATGGAGACGATGTACCAACGGGGGAAGATTCAGGAGGAGTCACTCTATTACGAAAGTCTGAAACATTCGGGCGAGTTACCAATCATTGGCGTGAACACGTTCTTGTCTGATGAAGGTTCGCCGACGATTGTGCCCCGTGAGGTGATCCGAGCTACGGCCGAGGAAAAAGAACGACAGATTGCCAATGTGCAGGCTTTATATGAACGTAACCCGGAGAGAACGACGGCCGTGTTACAAGATTTGCAGGCTGCGGCCGTACACAATGAAAACCTCTTTGAATCCCTCATGGAAGCGGTGAAGGTTTGCTCATTGGGACAGATTACGCAGGCGATGTATGAAGTGGGGGGGCAGTATAGAAGGAATATGTAGAGATGGGGAGACGGCCATTTGGAGAGACTGGAAGGAGAAACGGCCGTTTCCCAACTCATCCAATCCCTCCGACGGCAAGGGGTAGATGAGGGGTGTTGCAAACGGCCGTTGCTGAATCCCGTGTTGAATATCAAGCGTAAACTGTAGAAAGTTGCCAACTTTTACACAATCGTTTGCCAATAAACCTGAATCCCGAAAGTTGGCAACTTTTGACTCCCTCGATCCTAAAAATAGAGTGGACGTAGGTATTATAAATAATGATCGTCGCCGGTAGACAGTTGCCCCCCTCTGGGCAATCCTCTACAATGCGCCTTCGGTATATTTGCCGCAGGTAAAGCCTATTGATAGAGTCACCCGATCCCCCAGATTTGAAGCCAACGCCAATCGTTACGGCCGTAGATCCATCTACCACGTCCCCTAAAAACCTGGGGGAAGATGAGGGCGTGGTCAAGGCGGCGGCCGTGTTAGCGGTCGGTAATATTGCCAGCCGTGTGTTAGGTCTGAGCCGTGAAATTGTTAAGTCAAATCTGTATGGCGCTTCTCCTGTGCTGGCTGCTTATACCGTCGCTGTTCTGGTGCCGATGACCTTGTTTAATCTTATCTCCGGCGGTGAGATGGTTAGTTCCTCTTTAGTGCCAGTGTTCAGTGATTTTGCCCGCAAAGAGAAGCGAGACGAATTGTGGCAGGTTGCCAGTACGGTGTTGACGCTGGCGGTTATTGTGTTGTCTGGCATTGTACTGTTGGTGGAACTGTTTGCAGAGCAGGTAGCCTGGTTGGCTGGGGCGCGAAATTTTAGCAACCCGGAACTGTTTCAGGTGACGGTTGATCTGATGCGGCTGGCAACCCCGGCCGTTTTGTTTTTAAGTATTGCCAGCGTACTTTCCGGTTTGTTATACGCCTTAAAGCGATTTAATTACCCGGCTTTTGTAGGGGCTGTTTTTAATGGGACGATTGTGTTGGCGGCGTTGGCCCGTCCTGATGAGATAGATAGTCTGGTTTGGGGAATGCTGCTGGGTTCGTTTTTACAGATTATTATTCAACTGCCGGGACTGCGCGACGGCCGTTTCCATTTGCGCTTTAACTGGCATCACCCTGCTTTACGTCGCATCACCATCCTCTATACACCCATTTTGGTTGGTCTGGTTATCAATCAGATTGCTATCTGGATTAGTTATCGCCTAGCTATTTTAACGGGTGATAACAGTGTCACTTATATGGGTTATGCGACAACGTTGTACCAGTTTCCGTTGGGATTGGTGGTGACAGCCTTGTCGGTAGCCACGCTGCCTACATTGTCTCAAATTGCTTCGGCTTACCATGAAACGAAGCTGGTGGATAAAAAAGCGGCGGCGGCAAAGGTTGAGGAGTTTAAGTCTACACTAGCCGGCGGTCTCCGCCTGGTCATTACGTTGATTTTACCGGCCGGGATTGGCCTCTTTTCGTTGGCTCCTTTTATTGTGGCTTTGTTGTTGGAACATGGCCGTTTTACATCTGTTGATACGGAAATCACAGTCCGCGTGCTCCGTTTTTACCTGTTGGGTTTGGCTTTTGCGGGTATTGACCAAATGTTGGTTTTTGCCTCTTATGCTCGCAAAGATACGTGGCGGCCGGCGTTGGCCGGCGTCATTGCCATTGGGGTTTATACGGCCACAGCCGTGCTTTTGCTTAAATCATTGGGTCTGTATAGTCTAATGATTGCCGATGCGATTAAACATATTGTGCATACGGCGCTCATGTTTTGGTTTTTACAGCGTCATATGGGTGGCTTGCATGGTTATGGTATTGTCCGGCTAACGGTCAAAGCGATGTTTGCGGCCGTAGTAACCGGTCTGCTGGCGTTGGTAGTGGCTCAGTTAATGAGTAGGTTTTTACCGCTGGATGGATTTGCCAGCCGGCTGATTATTGTAGCGGTGGGCAGTCTGACTGGGTTTGCAGCCTATGTAGGCATGGTTTGGCTACTGGATATTCCCGAAGCCCAGTCACTTTACAGAATGCTAAAGAGTAAACTCAAACGCCCCTCTAAAGCGACATAATTTGCATCCTCTTTGCTTTACTGTATAAAATGGAATTATTGCATTTGGCAACTCTACTAACAAAAGGAAATGGCCGTGTCTGAATCAAACTACCAACTCATTGTACGCAAAGGCCCAAATGTAGGGCAGACATTTTATCTGGATGCACGTTCTTCCATCATCGGCCGAGACCCGATGAGTGATTTTGTTTTGAATGATCCCGAAGTATCGCGGCAACATGCCCGGCTAACGCGGCTTGACGACGGGTTTCAAGTGGAAGACCTGGGCAGTACCAATGGCACTTTTGTAGATGGGGAACGTCTGGCCAATGACGCTTATCTCCTACTGCCGGATCAGGTCATTACGATGGGCAGTGGCATTAAATTGATTTATCAGTTGGTGGAGGCTGCGGCCGTGATGAGCACAAGCCTTTCTGAAGAGTCGCCTGTGTGGGAAGAACAAGCGCGTGATACACCAGAGCAGATGCGGGAAGATGCGTTTGCGGACCCGGAACTGGATAATCCTGAGTCCGCTTATGAATATTCTGCTCCGGATACGTTTACAAGCTTAGAAGTTCCCACCGCCAGTTTGTCACCTACATCTGAAGGCGACAATGGCGATAGCAGAAAACAACGCAACCTGGTCATTGCCTTGATAGGGATTTTGCTCTTATGTTGTTGTTGTAGCTTTGTGGCCTTTATGTATCAATGGGGTGGGGATATGCTTTTGGAATATTTTGGTTTGCTGCCGTAACTATCTATCCTAGAAACCCGATCTCTCTGAGAAATCGGGTTTCTAAATATGTCACTTTTCTTCAATCACTTCGCCATCAATGACGATATTTTCAGTGACGTCATCTACGGCCGTTTCTATGTCCACCTCTACATCTGACAAGGGATCATAACCATCCTTTTCTCGGATAGCGTTTAGATGTTTGATTACGACATGCTGTGGCGCCAGTTCAATGAAAACCTTGCCCCCTACTAACAGCGCTGTCAGATCATCGAGCTGACCAAAAAAGGGCAGTACATCTGTAATTAGATCAATGGGCCAGAGTAGATATAACACGGCCGTAAACGGCAATAATTTCAAATAAAATGGCACTTCCGGGTCCCGTAGTAAATAAAAAACGAGGCGAGCTTGCTGCCACGTTTCGCGCAAAAATTTGGGATCATGCCGGTTGGTTGTTAGAGCGGTATCTACATTCATTGATTTATCCTCGTTTGATTCAGTCATTGTTTTCAACTCCATTACGCAAGAATGTTGTCTCTGTTGCAACATTATGCTGATAAAAGCGAACGAAACAATCTAACGGCCGTCTTTCTCATCAACCCCAAACCCAGACCCGACCAAAGTTAATAGAGAGAGTTAATTCTGCCCTCGTGCATATTCTGTCAAATGGGGCAATATGGAGTTGATGTCATAATTTTTCCAGTGACCAATAGCCCCGGCCGAAAATAGCGTAAATCCCAACACATAGTAATCTTGTCGCACTTCTGAATCGTACCAGGCCACCTGGTTGATAAACGCTTCGGTACCATTGGAACCCCAGCCTTCATCAACTGCATACCCTTGAAAATCAGCCCAACCATACCCTGGTGGCCCTGGACGGTTGCCGAGGATGCCATCAATGCCCGCTTCGGTAATAATCAAGGGAATAACCAGACCGGCCGGTTCTAAAATTTCACGATAATACCAACGATAGCGCAAAGTCAGAGAACCACGATCTTCATAAAAAGGGTAGCCGGGCAGGGCGCTGCCATATCCCTGGGTCATGAGTGGCGCGCCATATTCGTGCAAGGTTAGAATGCCGCCATGTTGAATCGCCGTTTCGATGGCTGGTACAAATAGGGCAAACTCATTCACTTCGGGGACGCCGGTAGCAAATCCACCAACGGCCGTGCGTAAACCATACGTTGCCATTTCCCGTACCCGTTCCTGTTCAAAACGAGTGTACCAATCTATATTAAGCAGGCCGGGATCAGGTTCATTCCATCCTTCCCAATAATCTACGGCTGGATTGGCCCGGTATTTTGGCAAAAAATTTTGCACAAATTTACGAGCCTCTTCTTCCGGTACGCCGGTGTATTGCTGACCGATGACATGCAAACGTCCCACAATCAACGTGCTTGGCGATGCTTCTTTAATCTCGGAAGAAAAACCCAAATCATCTACCAGTTTGATGACCGGCGGCCGTGCCTGGCGTACAAATTCCATAATGTCGGGATTATTATTGCGAATGACATGCAGGCTCATTTTGCTGCCCTGGTAATCAAAGAAATGTGCCGGATAATGAGTAGCGGCAGTTTCCTTATCTGGATCTGGCGTGGCGGAAGGGGTGGGGGTATGTGTGGGCGTAGGTGTAGGCGTAGGCGTGGCTGTGTAGGTAGGAATAATAGGGGTGATGGTGGGTATACGTGTTGGTCCTAAAGAGGAAGCGGCATTGAAGTTTAGACTAGGATCAATGGTTGCTGTTGGCCCCTGGGGGGTAAACGTGGCCGGAACACCATTGATATTGACGATGCCTGTATGGAGCATGGCGGCCGCAGCTCTGGTTGGTACTGTTGGTTCAGCCGTGCAAGCTGTGAGTAATGAAAAAGCAAATCCCCAAAAAAACAGAAGGCGTAGAACTTCAGGTTTTGGTTTAATCATGTCCGGGATCATACCATCATGTAAAGCCTTATGTCAATATATCCATTCCAGTTGGGCTGTTTTTTCATCCAACACGTTGCCGGTATTAACGGTGGTTTTGGGTTCCAACAGCATGAGATGGACCTCTTCAGGGGCAACGGGGCGATGTTCAATTCCTTTGGGGATGATGAGGAATTCCCCTGGTTCCAACCAGATGTTACGGTCGCGGAATTGAATTTGCAAACGGCCGTGCAGCACCCAAAACAACTCATCTTCCTCATCATGATGATGCCAGACAAACTCCCCTTTGACTTTGACCAATTTGACGTATGAATCGTTGAGTTCACCAACGATTTTGGGCTGCCATTGATCATGAAATAGCGTCAATTTTTGGGCAATGTTTACTTTTTCCATTTCGTTTCCTCCAATTGAATTGACCATATGCAAGGTTAACAGCCGGGTGTATAATGTTGGTATGTCCCATTATAACCCTCTCATTTATAACACGGCCGTAACTGATTTTAAGCGTGCCCGCAAAAAAGCAGCCATGCAGCAGTTATTGGCTCGCGTAACCGGTAAATCAAACGATTTGTTAGCCTATGAAGATATTTACAAACAATTGAAAGCGGAAGGGTCTGTTGAATTGGGTATACAGGAGATTCCGCTAGATGCCATCGTAGGCAGTGTGGGCCGCTATGAAGATTTTACGCGCGATTTTATGCCCAAGCATGACAGCAATAAAGAACGGTGGACAAATGTGAAAACGGCCGTGATGGATATGACCGGTATGCCACCTATTGATGTTTATAAAGTGGGTGACGTCTACTTCGTCATAGACGGCAACCATCGTGTTTCTGTAGCTCGTCAATTGGGAACTAAAACGATTACAGCCCATGTAACCGAGGTGAAAACCCGTGTTTTTATCACCCCTGATGATGATGCGGATGATGTCATTTGTAAGGTACGCTATGCCGAGTTTTTAGAGGCCACTGACCTGGATGTCTTGCGCCCGGATACAGATATGTTCATGACTTTTTGCGGCCATTTCCGGGTGATGTTGGCCCAAATTGAAGCCCATAAGCAGGCGATTGAAACGGCTGAGGGGACACAGATTGATGATGATACGGCCGTGTCTCGTTGGTATGATGAAGTGTATCTGCCTGTCATTCACGTCATTCGTGAGCAGGGTATTTTGCGCTATTTTCCAAAACGTACTGAAGCTGATTTGTATGTGCTGTTGTCAGAGCGACGGCAAGAAATTACAGAATCATTGGGTTGGGATGTGGAGCCGGATGAAACAGTATCCGTGCTGGCTTCGGAAAAGCAGCAAGCCGGATTGGGCGGACGGCTGCTGAAAGCGGTTGTCCCGCCAGGGCTAGTTGATGGCCCAGAGCCGGGCCGTTGGCGCAAATTCCAAATGAGCCGGGATATGGATTGTTTGTTTGCCGATTACCTGGTGGCTTTGAGCGGCCGAGAAGAAGATTGGCACATGTTGGATCGGGCTATTCGTATGGCCCAGCGAGAAAATGACCGGCTGTTAGGGCTGCATGTTGTGGCCAAAAAGGCTGATGTAGATTCCGAAAAAGTGCGGGCGATTCGGACACGTTTTCAACGAGCTTGCCTGAAAGCGGGGCTGACCGGGGAGTTTGCCGTAGAAGTGGCTGACCCGGCGGAAGCAATTATTAGACGAGCGGTGTGGGCAGATTTAGTCGTGTTGGGATTAGGATATTTGCCGGAAGAACGGCCGTTGGCCCGCATCGGCAACCGCACCAACAAAATTATTCAACGCTGTCCGCGACCTATCCTGATTGTCCCGAATGTGTCCAAAGGGCTGGCGAATAATATGCTGCTGGCATATGATGGCAGCCCGAAAGCGGATGAAGCACTGTTTGTGGCCGCTTATCTAACCTCACGGTGGCCTTTGTCTCTGACAGTAGTGACCGTGGTGACTGACCGTACAAATTCAAAGACGCTAGATAGAGCAGAGAGTTATTTGGCTGAGCAAGGGGTGGAAGATGTAACCCTTGTGCTGCGAGAGAGGCCGATTGCGGATGCGGTGTTAGACACGGCCGTAACCCATGAAATTAATATGTTGATTATGGGTGGCTTTGGTTACCGGCCCGTAAAACATATGGTTTTGGGCAGCACAGTAGACCGTATTTTGCGTGAGTTTCCCCATCCAATATTGATTTGTCGCTAGATTGCGTTTTTGTGCCTTACCTATTAGAATGACCTAAAGATTATGTTTACCTTATAAGAAATAGGTGCAGGGTATTTATGAAAGGGAAATATAGAGTTACCTTTGTTATGGGTTTGTTGATTGGGGGCTTGGTGGGTCTGATTGTGTGGTACTGGCAAAAAAGCACATCGGCCGAAGATGGAGCGCTGGATTTGTTAGACCGATTGGCAAATGCGGAAAGAAGTTGGCGAGAGGTTATCTCTGATTCAGCCGCAGAACCAACCCCAACCACCATACAAATTTCCACACAGCCTACGAATGAAGTCCCCTCATTTTTGCAGCGGCAGGCGGACTTAAAAGAACCGGAAGATTTGACCCAAATCAAGGGGATTGGCCCGGTTTTTCAGGGGCGTTTGTATGCGGCGGAAATTGATACGGTTGCGGCTGTCACGGCCGTCATACCTGCTGCTCTGGCTGAAATTCTCGATATTCCCGAAAGCCGAGCCGAAACAATTCTGACCCATGCAAAGGAACTGACAGCATAATTGACAATTAAAATTGTCAATTATTAAGGGTGTCCATGAACGAGATAGTCATTGTAGGGTTGCTGGCTTTGTTGGTGGGATTGGCGGTAGGGGCGCTGGTTGTTTTGAGCCTGGATTTGAAATGGTGGGGACAGCGAGTGCAAACGGCCGTAAAAGAGCGAAACAAAACCCAGGCAACACTTAATGCCAAGCATACCAATCTGCAAACAACGGAAAAGAAATTATTGGCTGCCAGGCGGGAAGTGGAAAAAACAAACGGCCGTTTAGAGGATGCCCGCGACGAACACCAGGCAGTTTGCCAGCAGTTGGCGGCGTCTGAAGTGGAGATAAAACATCTGCAACAAGACTTGGAAGAAGCGCAGGCCTGGGAACAACGCGCTGCTGGTTTACAGACAGAAAAGACCACTTTGGCAAACCAACTAGAGAAAACCCAAGATCAGGTTGACGATTTAGAGGATCAGATAGAAGGGGCCTTGAAGCAGGTGGTGGAGACTCAATTTCTGCGTAAAAAGCTAATTGAGGCGGATGAGAAATTAGAAACGGCCGACTCTCAAATTGAAGCGCTGCAAGAGAAGTTAACGGCCGTGCAGGATCAAATGCAGTATAGTGGTAAAAACCAGTTGCAAATCATTCGCGGCATCGGCCCCGCTTATGCCCGCCGTCTGAATGAGGCCGGCGTCAAAACCTTGTCCGATTTGGCTGAGATTGACCCGGAAAAGATAAAGGAGATCATCGGCTTAAAACCGTGGCAAAATGTGGAAACGGCCGATTGGGTGCGGGAAGCCAAAGCGTTGACCATAAAAATTGTAGATAATGGTGATAACGGCGAGGAACCTTAAGGAGTGACGCCTAAATTACATACGGAATTACATTATCATCTGTTGGCTTATTTAATTCCTGCTCCTAATCACCTCGATGATTGTAAAAGTTTCACACTATGGATTCGGACAACTATTCGCTTATCATTCAAACCAAGCTAAACCGCCCATTTGTTACCAAAGATTTGGTTCCCCGCTCAAACTTGCTTGCCCGACTGAATGAACGCCAGCAACGGCCGTTAACCCTCGTCACCGCTCCCGCCGGATATGGTAAAAGTACCCTCCTTAGCAGTTGGCTAGACACCCTAACTGAGCAGCCCACCGCTTGGCTTTCGCGGGAAGAGACAAATGCTTTTTTGCTTAAAAGTTTGGGCCGACAGTTGGATGACAAGATGGTCACAGATATTTACGGCCGTTCAGAAGGATGGATTACGGATTTGCATTTAGCGGTTTTGTCGCTGCGCCACGCCGAACGAATCGGGACATTCCCGCAAGAGATCATAAACAAGGACGACCGCTTTGTCACGGAATATTTGATGGCGGAGGTGTTGGCTGATCAGACGGAAATTGTACAAGAGTGGCTTTTAAAAACGGCCGTTCTCGACCGTTTTTGTCCTGCTTTATGCGATGCTCTTTGCGCTTCTCCAGAAAACACTCAACCGAATTCATTTAACGGTCAAATATTTAAAGAACATCTCACCAACAACCACTTGTTTATTATTGCGCTCGATACCCAGCAAACATGGTATCGCTATCATCATCTATTTGGTCAATTTCTAAGACAAGTTGCAAAACAACAGTATACCGAAGCAGAGCTTGCTTTATTGCATCGCAAGGCGGCGCAATGGTTCGCCCAAAATCAACTACTAGAAGAAAGTTTGCATCATGCACTTATTGCCAAAGATTTTGATGCCGCAGCACAAGTCGTAGAAAATCATGCGCGTACATTATTAGACGAAGACAAATGGCACATACTGGAAGTTTGGTTGGCCCAACTACCCAATGACCACATCCAACAACGGCCGATTCTCTTGTTAGCAAAAGCTTGGGTTGCCTTTCATCAATTTGCACTGTGGGCCATTCCCCCAATTTTAGAAAGGATTGAAGAAATTCTTACAGATGATGCAGAAAAACGGCCGTAAATTGGTTCATCGCTTGTTGCATCGCCAACGCGGCGGCCACAGCACGAATGGCACTCGGTCCTTCTTGCTCATTTAGCCAACAAACAATCGCATCCCCTACAAAATTAATCACCGTACCACTGTAACGATACAGTTCTGTAATCAACGCTTCGTAAACAGGATTGATATGTGCCAAAACAGCTTGAGCACCCTGATTACGTCCCAAATCTTGCGAGAGCAGACGTGTTAACGAGGTGAACCCAGAAATGTCTGCAAAAAGTGCTGTCCCCTCTGGTTGTAAAGACACGACATCATTATGAGAGAGTGCTTGACGGTAATCTTGATGGAGGAAAGCGGCGAATCGTTGTGTTAAATCTTCAGTCGTAGATTGAGATTTCATACAGGTTATTGTACCTCATGACAGATCAACGAATATTGTGCTCGCTTTTACATATTAGCTAATCTTGGTAGGATTCAGTAGAAAATCCTGTTCAACAATAGAAGTCACCATTATCAGGTGAACGATTTAGCATCTTCATTGACCTTCATGGTTACTCTTCCCCTTTATGTTTACTATTGTCATGTCTAATTATTTTCCACAACGGCCGTTTTATCCTATAATCCACTTAAGATGCCCCCCCCACACACAACCCCTAACAGAAATGCATATGGGGAAGCTAAAGTCCGTTTGAGTAGCAACATTAACCTGACTACATTCAATAAAAAGGAGAAACAGCCATGAGTGAACAAAACAGTGTCCAACGGTCAATTCTACCTATCCCCGAAGTGAAGCATGTGGGTCTGACGACCTATGATGCCAAGGATCCCGATACCAAGTTTCCGCCGATTCGGGATATACGACCGCCCCAAGATGCACCCAACGTGCTG
>JAAEOP010000468.1 GCA_024223125.1 Chloroflexota bacterium | reverse complement strand
TCAAAAATAGGGATAGCAGCATGTGGTGACGAGCGTTCCAGCCTGTCCAAGTAGTAGACTGGAAAGCCTGCTCTACATTGTTGAGAAGATACGAAAACTTGTGAACAAACGATTGGCGGAGGCTGCGTCCAGAATTTTGGACACACCCTTGACCGAAGGCCGTAAGTGGGCAGGCGACTGGTCGCCTGCCCACTTATTGGGCTTATTCAATAGGTTCAGAATTTTTCACGACCGTTATTTTACCGGCCTTCATATCTTTGAGCAGAGCTTCGGTTTCGGCATTGAGTTCATCGCTAACATGTTGCAGCGGCAGTTGCAAATCGATGCCGGTATCAAAGCCCAAATTATACATCCCGCCCGATTGTCCCTTTTGGATGTTGGCCACAATATCGGTTAAGGGGCCGGAAAAATCGTACAACATCGAAGTTACGTAATGTGCCGGGTCAATTTCAGATTTATCAGTATATTTGGCAATGACCAATACCTCGGACGGAGCGTTTTTAGCCGCTTCAAACACGCCCAGGGTGCCCAGGTTGAGGGAACTGACAATAACGTCCACATCCTCGGCGATTAAGGCGTCGGCTAATTCACGGGC
>JAAEOP010000467.1 GCA_024223125.1 Chloroflexota bacterium | reverse complement strand
GGCTATTCAATCTGCTTTTGCTGGTGATCCCTTTATTCCTCCCTTCATCACTTCAAATTAACCAGCCTGAGTAGTTACCTTTTTGAAAAGGTTTTTCTACTAAAATTTGCAGGCCGGTTTGACGGGTCTTTTTAGCAATGGTTTGGCGTTCAATAAATTCTCCCACAATACCGCCCAGCAATTTCAAAACCCTGATCTGAGCCGGGCTAAAGGCAAGGCCATGGGCTGCTTTACGCCGGCTGCCCACATAAATAACGCCGTTAATGTGATTGTTTACCACGGTAGGTACGGCAATGCCGGCTGCGGCCTGTTCTTCGTGCTGGTGGTCAATACGAGGATCATCTCGCCCAATACTTTCTTGAACAACACAATCCTGCCCGGTTTGAAAGGTCCAACCGGAAAGCAGTTTTCCTGTAGATAACGTAGCCGCGGCGGTGTTTACATCTCCCGGAAAATGGTCGCAGTGGGTCAAAAATCTTAACGTCTCTTTTGCCCGATCAGGGGTTAAAATAGCGCAATACTGCCACGATGCGGCAATATTGGGGATCATATTGGCCATAGCTTGCAGCGGGGTGTTGGCCTGGGCAGCAGTGTTGCCCCACTGCTGTGATAAAATACAAAGATGCAGGAGGGGGGTTAAGATTCTGGCGGTTTCGGCAATAGAGGTTTGGGATAAAAATGGCTCAGCCAATGCCTGTGGCAAACCTACAATCAGCGTGTAGTCCGCGGCCGGCCGCTGGCCGGAAAGCCCCAGATGATACCAACGATAATGGCGAAATTCTTGCCACTTAATTCCCTTTTGGGCGTGCAAAACTTCGCCTTCCCGGCTTACTGAAATAACCAAATCTCCGGAGTGTGGGTCCAGCGCGGTATTCAGCTTAGACCAATCGACATTATCTGCCACTATTCGTCCGCTTATTTTTGTGTTGGTTCGGTGCAACTGCAAATTCTGGCGCAGCAAGGCCACCGCATTGTAGGGGGATCGTTCACCAAAAAGCCAGGTCAGGACAATCTCAAGCAGCCGACCTCTAAGGTGATATTGGGCGCGCCTCATATGGTTATGAGGCATAGCTACAGAAGCACGCCGGCGCAAATGGGAATTAGCCCGGTTTTGCAGGCCCTCCTCTTCCCACAATAATCCGGCTGCTTTGGTTAAGGACATATGATGGGTATCAGTTAGGGTCAAAATAACCAAAACGTCTTGCAAATCGGTGCGGGTAAACCAGTATACCTTTCGGTCGCCATTGGTACGGTCTTCAGGTCTAAGCAAATGGGTTCGTCGGAGATGACGGATTTGGCTGGCAGTTATAGAGTGGTTATGTATTTCATTGATATGGTTTAACAACTCACCAATCTGGAACTGGTCCGATTGAGTAATGTGGGCAGTTTGTTCCTCAATTCTGATTCTAATGGCCACAACATCCTCAACCCTTAAATCATCACCATATTTTGTTTTCAGCGCCATCGTCATTCTCCCTTGAAGACCTTGCAGTGGCACGCCCTCTTATTCCCCACTTAACATTCTACCAAAAGATAACCGAGTCACAAATAGTTGATACCATAGTATCACATAACCCTATAGTATCGGTTTTATATGAACCCAATTGAACAATTGAGTATCACATAAGACGATGTACACACTTGATATATTTTTGCGCCGAATTTGATAAACTGAGAATGATCAAAAAAAGGAGGCGCTTTGATGAATGGTTTTAACTGGCTCGGTACTAAAATATTACATCCTGTTAAACGTCGCCTAACCGGCTGCTGTTTGATTATTGTGCTGGCGGCGCTGCTGGCCTGCGGCGGGCTGTTTTACCTGGTTACCTTAGCCCTGGCCCAGGAACCGGCCCCACCACAGATGGAGCCACCGGTTTCAGACCCAACCGCCCAGGAAGTACTGCTGCTCATTGACAACAGCTACTCAATGTACAACAAAAACGGCCTGGGCAGCGACCCTGACTTGTTGCGCATCGAGGCCGCCCGCCTGTTTATTACCTACCTGGGGGTAGACAGCAGCGGCCCCGTTCACCGCCTGGGCGTTATCTTTTTTGGCGGCCAGGCCGAGCTGACCGTACCGCTTACCCCCCTGGCCGATGATGACCGCCGGGCCGAACTGGCCCACCTGATCGCCAACCCCCCACCCCTCACCTGGACCAACCCCCAGGCCGCGCTGGCGCTGGCCGGGCAAACCTTTCAAACCGGCCTGCCCGCCTCCGGCCCTGCCCGCCGCGCTGTGGTGCTGCTCACCGACGGCAAACCGCAGTGGACCAACACCCCCACCGCACCACAAACTACCGAAACTCTGGCCTGGCTCCGCGAGACAGCCGGGCATTTTGCTGCCCAAAACATCCCCATCTTTGTTATTTTACTGCAAAACAGCGCCACCGACGCCGATCCGGAAATTGAGCAGCTTTATGTGCCCTTATGGCAAGAAATGGTGGCCAGTACCCCGCCGGGCCGCTTTTACCGCGCCCGCCATAGCCAGGAACTGCTGGATATTTATCACGATATTGTAGTCACCCTGACCGGCCGCCAAACCGCCGGCCCGGTCATTAACACTCAGGTACAGGCAGAGACCATAGAAGAGGTGCAAATTGAAGCCGGGTTGGCCCAGGTTACATTTGTCATCCGCAAGAGCGACCCGGCCATTCAGGTAAAGATCTTCCGGCCCGATGGACAGCCCCTCAACCTGAATACGCCGGAGATACAGTACGCCGGCCGCCCCGGCCACAGCCGCGAGGAAATCTGGGCGGCCGGTAATCCCCTGCCCGGCACCTGGCAGGTACAGCTAAACGGCCGGGGCAGCGTTACCGTTTGGCAAGATTTTTACCCCGCTCCGGCTACGCCCACCTTTACGCCCGGCCCCACGCCTACCTTTACCCCTACGCCAACTCCTACCCCAACACCCGTTCCTGCCGTTACGCCAACCTTATCACCTACCCCGCGCCCCCCAACCGCAACCGCGTCCCCCTCTCCCTCACCGCAGCCAATCTCAACTGTATCGCCTACGCCGTTGCTGCCTTCAACTACGCCTTTAACCACAGAAAATGTTGATGGATTATCCTCGGCGTTGCCTTTGCCCTTGGGGTGGTGTTTGACCTTACCCTTAACGGCCCTGGCTGTTGGCGGCGGCGGGCTGTGGCTGCGCTATGGGCGCACCCGGCCCTTGCTCACCGGAACCTTGCGCCAGATATCCGCGCCCGCCCAGGTCGGGCGCACCCGATCCCCCCATCTGGATTTGGACATCCTTGGCCGCCGCCAAATTCTACTCGGCCCCAACGCCAACGCCTATCTTCACCTGCCTCACACCTCCAACCAAACCACCCCTTCAATTCAACTTTCGGCCTATCTTGAAACCGATGGTCAGCCCGGCGTTAACCTGAAGGCAACGGAACCCAAAAATAGTGAACCCGAACCGGTTCAGATTAACAACCTCCCCATTACCGGCGAACGCGCCCTAAAAGACGGCGATGTCATCACCTTGGGCGCATACCGCTTTAAATACGAAAACCTCCGCCAGCGCACCGTTGCGTATGGCCGGAGGCCAGGCAAAAACTT
>JAAEOP010000466.1 GCA_024223125.1 Chloroflexota bacterium | reverse complement strand
TAGTATTATTTCTGATACTTAAATCAATTATAATATGTTCGGTCTGTTCTTTCTTTACGATCTTTTATATACGAGTTTTTCATCGTTTAAAACGGAATATATTTATCAAAAACAGGACAGAAAAAACTGGTCCCGGATTTGTGCAAATAAGCACAGAGAAAAATCATAAGTACTGAAATTCAGAGCGGGACAATTATTTTGCAGCACCGAGTGTCGGCAAATTTTTGGGGCTGCGAAATTTCTGCAGCAGAACTACTGTAATGAAGGCAGCCAGACCGACTAGGTCGGCCCAGTACTCCGGCCAGAAAAGTCCTGCTGCGGCCAGCCAGAACAGGATGGTTTCCGGCCAGGTGGCCCGGCGCAGAAAAAAGCGTTCCAATCCGGATGCAAAGGCAACCAATCCCAGGGTAGTAGTGATCATCGTCAGACCTACCTGCCAGTGGAACAGATCGTAATTTTTCCCCATACCCAATAACGGACGGTAGGCCATGATGATCGGAATAATGTAGAGCCCCTTGGCCAGTTTCCAGGAAGTAAAAGCGGTCCGCATGGGATTGGCCCCGGCCACGCCTGCTCCGGCGAAACTGGCCAGGCTCACCGGCGGCGTAACATTGGCATCCTGTGAATACCAGAATACGATCATATGGGCTACCATTATCGGCACCCCCATATCTAAAAGCGCTGGACCGGCCAGGGTAGCCAGCACGATATAACTGGCCGTTACCGGAAGCCCCATACCGAGCACCAGCGAAGCAGCCCCAATCAGTAAAATGGCCAGTGCTTTAATACCAAAACTCAGATCCAAAACAAGGCTTGAGAATTTAAGCCCCATGCCGGTGAGGGTGACCATACCCACAATAATACCCGCTGCGGCACAGGCCACAGACACCATGACGGCACTTGTGGCGCCCTTCTCAAGAGCCCCGATCACCATTTTAAATTCCCTGATGCAGAACTGAACGATGGTTTCGTGGCTTGAATCATCGACCGGCTGGCGGATGCTTCCCACCGTCCAGCGGATAGTGTTGGCGACCAGACTGGCCGCCAGGGTGCTCATCACGGCCACAAAGCCGGCCATCATGGGGGAATATTTGGCTACCAGAACATAAACCAGAATGCCCACCGGAATGATAAAATGTAGGCCTTCTTTGACCACTTTCCAGATTCGAGGCAAATTTTCTTTAGGCTGTCCTTCCAATCCGTGCTTTTTGGCTTCATAGTGGACAAAAAACAGTACCGTGATGTAGTACATGATCGCCGGCACAAGGGCTACTTTGATGATAGTCAGATAGCTGGTATTGGTAAATTCTGCCATCAGGAATGCGCCAGCCCCCATAATGGGCGGCATCAGCTGACCACCGGTGGAGGCCGCCGCTTCGATGGCCCCGGCTACGTGGGACCGATAGCCGACTTTTTTCATCATGGGGATGGTGAAAGAACCGGTAGCCACGACATTGCCCACGGCCGAGCCTGAAACCGAACCCATAAATCCTGAAGCCACCACTGAGGTCTTGGCCGGACCTCCGGAGAAGCGTCCGGTTAAAGCATAAGCCAGTTCGATGAAGAAATTTCCTCCCCCGGTATATTCCAGGAAGGCTCCGAACAAAACAAAAACAAAGACAAAGGTGGCGGCCACGCCGATGGGCAGACCGAAGATACCTTCGGTGGTCAGCCATAACGTGGTGGTGATGCGTTCGATGCTGTATCCTTTGTGAATAATCAGTTCGGGCATATAGGGACCGAAATACGCATATAGTATGCCGACCAGACAGATGCCGGTCATGATCAAACCGATCACCCGGCGGCAGGCTTCCATTACTAAAATAGTTCCGATAATGCTCACCACCAGGTCGCTGGTCAGCCAATCTCCCTGGCGTTCGAAGATGGCAGTGAGATTAATGCAGATATAATAGGTGCAGTAGACTGCCGCCAGAACCAGCGCCCAGTCCAGAAAGAGCCAGAAGGTAAACTTGTCTTTACGTGCTCCCTTGAAAGGCGGTTTGAGCAAAAAGGTCAAGGAAAGAATAGCACCCAGGTGGAGAGAACGTTGAATTAAGGCGGTGAGGGCGGCGATACCCGCTGTGTAAAGCTGGTACAAGCTTAAACTGACAGCCAGGACCATCACCACCTTGGCAATCACCGATACCAGAGCCTGATTGCGGTCGGCCGGCGGTGTCCTGCGCGCCGAAGCTGTTTTTTTTGGTCTGGTCTGGTCCTCAGGTAGATTTTGCTCGGACATTGGTCACTCCTGGTATCCGTCCGAATAATTCGTCACATATCTGACTTGGGAGTGGCGGAATCCGGATAAAGTTGACGCCACATCCGGTAAAGCAGACTTACCGGTCGGGCGGAAAACTGCACCGCCACATGTGGAGCCACGGCAGATAGATTTGAGCGAATACCACGCCAGATGACGGTGTGATTTACGCCGGGACTTCCCACCCGCAGGATGAAGTTACCTGTCGGCATATGCATATTTTCGATCACTTCGTAAGGACCGCGTCGCACCATACGGCCTACGCCCGGCATGCGGCCCATACCGGCCCCGAATTTGAGATAGCGCTC
>JAAEOP010000465.1 GCA_024223125.1 Chloroflexota bacterium | reverse complement strand
GATAAAAAAGGTTGTCCAAACCAGGGCATTGAGTACACCATGCAGCGTAAGGCCCTGGTAATAAGATTTGAAAAGCGGTTCGAGGTATGGGTACAGATCCCAGCCAGCGTGTTCAAAAGCCTGGAGCGGGCCAAACAACGAGCCAATTGATAATGCTATCGCAGCAATGAGAATGTGCCAGCCGATGAATTTCTTCTCGCTGACTGAAACTTGGTAATTTGCAGACATTGTGTCTCCTGATCTCTGTTACGGTTCAACAATCAAAGTACCGTACATAATGGCGTGCCCGTTGCCGCAGTATTCGGTACAAATGAAGTTATATGTGCCCGGGGTGTCAAATATGGCTGACAGTTTCGACACCTGCCCAGGAATGACCATCATGTTGATGTTGGTATCCTGAAGTTTGAAGCCGTGCTGAACATCTTTGCTCGTAACATAGAATGTGACCTCTGACCCGACGGGAACGGTTATTTTATCCGGGATGAACTGCCAGGTTTGAGCGAGGATGTAAACTTCGTATTTACCGGGGGCCAATTCGCGCAAGCCCGGGTCAGCCCAGTTGCCTACGTCGGCAACCGTGTTCGGGTCCACACGCTGCTCGAGAGTCGGCACCTGAATACCCAGGGCAAAACCAGCCACGCTAACGGCGATGAACAGGACTACGATCAGCCCGATGCTAATCCAAATCCACGTCCTTTCGTATGGATCGATGTGCATTGTTGTTTTCGTGCTCATGATAGTATGGTCACTCCTCTTTGAAGCAGGATCAAGTACACTGAACCCCACAGAACAATAATGGTCAGCACAAAGAGCAGGAGTAATGTCATTGTGCCTTTTGGTTCGAAATTTTTCATGTCGTTCTTGTCACTCATTATTTTGCCTCCATCAATTTTGGCATTTAATAAAAATTTATTCTTCCAGCAAAATTCTTAGGTCAACGCTTATATCTTCTACAGCCATGTCGAGCGGGTAGACTGCCCGTAACTGCCCTTGCATGTCAATCAAGGCTGCCAGGGGCGTATGCTCCACCTGATATGCCTGGTCATCTCCAGCAACATAGGCGTAAAAAACGCCATAGCTGTTTGCCAAAGTCCGAATATCCGCGGCAGCGCCGGAAAGCCCAAGAAAACTCTGTCCGAAACGCCAGGCGTATTCGGCGGTGATCTCCGGGGTATCTCTCTCGGGGTCAATGGTTACGAAGATGACCTGTACGCGAGTGGCATCCGTGCCAAGCGCAGCACGCGCCTCGGCCAGTTTTGCCAACATACGCGGACACAAATCAGGACTGGTCGTGTACCCAAAATACAACAGGACGATTTTGCCCCCGCGAAAATCGCGCAGAGAGTAATCTTGTCCGCCTGGGCCTGTGAGCGTGAAGCCAACCGCCGGGCGGGGAGGGTTTAACTGTGCGCCCCGTAAAACGAGTGGGGGGCGCAGCGCCTTTCCCAAAAGAAAGAAGGCATATGCTAACACCAACCCGCCAAGTATGCCCACACTCATAATCAGGAATGGATGAGCAATACGCGGGCGCGATATTTTTGCGTTTTTTGAAAGTGCTGGAGTAGTCCCATTCGGGCGAAGGGGATTTGTTCGATCTGCTTTGGTGAGGGCATCACCTCCTTCTTTGTTTATGAGCTGGTTCATCGTGTTACGCAATCGATATACGTGTTACGTTACCTAAGCATGTAGGCCAGATCAGCCGCGATTTCGTCCCCTGTTGTGCCAAAGGGAATAACCAGTTTTAGGTAGCCTTCTTGGTCGACAACCAGGACTGTAGCGGTATGGTCCACCAAATAGCCAGTTGCGGCGTTGCCTTCTTGCCTTTCGTAAAAGATTCCGTATTGGGCGGCAACGGCAGCGACTTCTTCATCTGTGCCTGTTACACCAATAAAATCCGAGTTGAAATGAGCAAGATAATCTTTAAGTCCGTCAGGCGTATCCCGTTCCGGGTCAACGGAAATCATGATGACTTGCACATTCTCTGCTTTCCGGCCAAGTTTATCTACTGCTTTCACAATGTCACTCAGGGTAGCGGGGCAAACATCGGGGCAAAAAGTGTAGCCAAAATACAAGATCACCATCTTGCCCTGATAATTGTGCAAGTAGACTTGTTCTCCCCCGGCGCCAGTAAGCGTAAAATCAGACGCGGGTTCGACTGATTGCAAAACTGTCCCACTGAAAGTGTGGGGACGTAGGCGAGAGACGGCCCAAAAAGCCAGCACAAGACCCAATACAAT
>JAAEOP010000464.1 GCA_024223125.1 Chloroflexota bacterium | reverse complement strand
GTCAGGCTTTGCCGCTTCTAATTGTTCCTCTACCTGTATCAAGCGCCCGCCACGATAGAGGAAACTGGCGTCCTTTTCCTTTGCCCATGCCTGGGCGTCGTCGTTGATCTGGTTTTGCAGACTGATCATCTCCCGGTTCTCATCCACTAATTGACGCAGCCAGGGCCAGGCATCAATCAATTTTTCATGGGCCAGGGTCACTGTACGACCGGCCGTCGTCTTGTCGCCACTGGTAATGATCAGGCGCGCCCCTTCGTTGGCTAACGCGGTGACAACGGCCGTTACCGCCTCCGGTTCTGTTCCCGCCGGAATCAACTCTGTGAAAACGGCCGTGCGCCGCGTATCCACCCGTCCTTGCCCCACCTCAATCAATTTAGAGAAAACACCCCGCGCCAACTGTTTTTGCTCAGCCGAAAAGCTGTCAAACACCTTGTTGGCGTGTCGTTCCAACGCCCGTTCAATCCCGCCCCGCGCCAGGTATTCTGGCAACCGCAAGTCCATTGGTGAATCTTTGGCCGTCTTTGCCGCTTCAAAGAGGTCGCGCAGGGCAAAGCTCATCAGCGGCAGCGTGCCCGGCTCACCGGCCATGTCGGCCATGATACGAGAGACGAGTTCCGGTTCAATTTTCACCCCCACTTCCAGGACTGGCAGGGTGATTGCTTTGGCTAAATCGGGGGGCGACAGGAGACTAATTTGGCGGAATTGTTGGTTAAGCAGGTCGTTGAGCGTTTCGTAGGGGGCGCAGGCAGAGATAAAATCGGAGCGCAGACAGAGCAATATAATGACCCGTCCGCCGTCGGCTTGCGCGGCCGTTGTCAGCAGATTGATGAAGGCGGCACGAACCTCTTTATCTTTGGTTTGGGTGAACGTTTCCTCAAATTGATCTACCAGCAAGACGCAGCGTTGACGGCCGTCGTCGCTCAACAATGTCTCAATCTGCCGCTGCAAAGCAAACCCGTCTCCCAGCCCGTTTTCACGCAAATAATCGCCCGCGCCCGGCCGTTGCATCATCCGCTCGATGGCTACAGCTAACTGCTCGATGGGGTCGCCTTTGGGCTGCATCGTCGCCAACAGCCAGCCATCGCTCTTTTCCAGCCGCCCCTGGCGCAAGGCGTGAAACAGTCCGGCGCGGGCAATGGATGATTTGCCGCTGCCAGACGGCCCGGCAATGAGGATGAAACGGGCCGTTTGCACCCGCTCTAGCAAATCGGCGACTAAACTTTCACGGCCGTAGAAAAATTGGGCATCGCTTTCCTGAAAGGCGGTCAGACCGAGGTAGGGGGTACGGCCGTCCCACACCTCCGGCTGATCTTCATTTTGGAGTTTGACCAGTAAAACGGCCACTTCTTCAACGCTGAGACCTTGCTGGTAAACGGCCGTTGCCCCCGCGCCAATGGCTACAGCATTGCTATTCTCGATACGGCCGACAGTAATCTCGTCGCTGGTTTTGGGTTGTTGTTGGTCGCTCATAAGGTACATCCTGACGGTAGATGATGGCTGTGTGGCTGGAAGACGGCCGTTGGCAATCTCAACAAACGACACATTACACACTAATGACCGCGATTTTACTGAGATATGGAGGAGAGGGCAAAATAGAAAACAACGCTCGCACCTCCGCCAATTGTGCAGTAAAGCAACTTGCAAACTTGCCACTTGCAAACTTGCCACTGATTACTCTACAATAAACCCGTTCATTTATCGTTCCGGTGTGAGCCAATAACCATATAAGGAGAGCAATAATGGCCGATGAAAAGAATGCTTTTGATGAGTTGTATGACAAGATTGAGAATGCTGTGCGTGATTTGACGACGTTGAAGGTGGTCACGGCCGTAGGAGACGTCAATATTAGCCAGAGCAGCGTTACCGAAAATGGGGAAACCCGCCAAACCCGCAGCGAAAATTACCAAAACAGCAAAGCCATTCTAAGCACCATAGACCTGATAGATGGTGACATTATGACAGTCATGGATGAAGTGTTTGCCACCGATGATCAGTACACCGCTATTCGGGATGAGCATTTGGAGCGCATTAAAGAAGCCCAGGCTATTGTAGACAAAAATGTCAAAACCTTGCTGACTATGGTGAAAACGGCGGCCGATATTCTGGAAACCATTAAAACGAATCGAGAGCAGGAGAAGTAAGCAGTTTTCAGTGTTCAGTTTTCAGTGATACACAAGAGATTGTGGTATTTCGGTTGGGCAACCGAAGGTTGCTTGCCAATTGCAGGTTCCCATTCCGCAATCCGCAATCCTCCGCATTTTCACAGGAGGTAGTCCATGGCGGATAATAAGGCCGCTGCGGCCAACGCAAATGTTGTGGGGCAGTTCAAAGATATTGCCAATGATCTATTTAACATTGAAGTTAATACCATCATGCGAAAACGCATTACGGCCCAAAAAATGCCTGCCCTACGGCACGCCCTGCTTGACATTGGCAAAGAGTATTTTAACGTCCTGCGCGAAATGCAGGAACAATTCCATTACTTGAAACAGCGGCAGGGGATGGATGTAGAAGAAACGGAAGAGGATATTTTTGATGTGGTATGCCGGGAGCTAAACTATTTTCCACAAGCAGAAATTGATAAGGGGTTGCCAGAAAGCGTCGCGCTGGAAGATGTGTACCTGGTAACTGATAATATCAAGGATCAGTTGGGTGGATACGATGCCTTTGATGTACTGCGAAATTGGGCCAGCCGCTTTTTGAATGACCCGTCTAAAGAGATGTATCTGGAAGAAGAGCAGATAGCGATTTTACCCCGCATCAAAGATAATTCTGACCGCATAAAGGGATTGTTTAGCGCTATGTGCCGCCGGGATGACAAATTACGGCCGCAACTAGAGCGCGATCTGGCAAAAGAAGAGAAGCTTACCCCAAACACCGTCGTCCAATTGAGTAAAAAAATTGCCCTTGAACAGAATAATATTGATGACAATTACACCTTAACGTTAATCAATCAGTTAACGCGGGCTGATCTGGTAAGCGGTGAAAAAATACCGCCGCTGCCTATTCGTGATAATGAATTGGTGATGGTTCGTAAGGTGTGGGAATTAGGCGTGGAAATTATTGCCATGCAAACCATTGTACAGGTAGATGGGGATGTTATTACCCGGCTTAACCCCATCTATTTGAATGAACTGAAGCGATCTAAAAAGCTGCAAGAATACCACAATGATGGCGTAAATATTGCTCTGAGTCACTGGAGTGAACTGGTTACGGTAGCTAAAGAGTTGTTGGTAGCTATTGGTCGGGGGATTTCAGACAGATTGTCATGAGTTTGCGCCGAACATGGAATGATTTGCTAGAGATGTACAGCAGTGGCGGTTTGCAGGTATTGACGTTGGTGGATGAACTGCCGGAGGAGGACACGGCCGTTTCCCCACCCCCCTATCACGGCAAAATTTATGACCGACAGGGTGTCCGCACCGTGATTCAACTCGATTCAGATTACATGACCGTTATGTCCCCAGAAGTCGTTTTAGACCCAGAATTGTGGCGGCGGCACACGGCCGTTATCCAATCAAAATTTGATATTTTCCGGCGGCTGCAAATGATGGCCCGCCAAAGCTGGTTGCTTTTTCTAATCATCCCGGCTCTCTGGCTGGCGCCTCAGTTGGCGACGCAAGGTTGGCCGGATGTATTGTGGTCAATTATTGGCAGTGCGGGGATGGGCACGGTTATTGTGCTGGCTCGAAAGTGGATTTTAAAAGGGTTGGCAATGACAGTTCTGCCACTGATTCAACACGTTTTTGGGGCAGTTGCCCGGCGGCGTCTAGACCAATTTCTAGCTCAAAAGTTGTAAATCGGGAGCTAATAAACTTCATCATGATGTCCCACATTCATCAGTTGGGTAATTATTGGCGACTGCTTGCAGTGGATGGGCAGCAAATATCATAACGGCAAACCAGGGCGGGTACGGCGAACCAGTTGCACCAGCTCTGAAACACGGCCGTGACGCTGCACCCACTCAAGTAAACTAACCACCTTCTCTCGTTTGCCATTTCCCCCTAACACTTCATAATCCAATTGTAGCTGAAAACAAAGCTCCCGCAGTTCGCCTTCATTAAAAGAAGCGTCCAGAGTGGGCAAAAGTTGGCGAGGGTCATACGGTCGTGATTCACCTTCTTCTATTTGGGGCAAATTCAAACGCAGCCACGCTTCAAAAAGTGGCGAAAACAGCCGGTTATCTTCGATGAATAACCCCCGATTTAACAGTTGGCGGCGGGCATTTTCTTGGTTGGGGGGCAACGATTGAAAATTAAGTTGACGACGAATAGACGCCGCCAGAAATTGCTTTTCTGCTTTGCTGGAATAATGCCAGAAGTCATGGAAGTGGGGACGAACACGGCCGTCAAAATCTCCATCAAGCGCCGCAAAATCAGTTAGTTCGGCCGTCGCTGCCAGACGAGCGGCAAATAACCCGCTGGCATACGTTTGTACCAAAAGGGGATGGCGGCCGGCCATGGCCAACAAATGCTGAATTTCCGTTTCCGCAAAGATAAGGCCGGTATCTGTCAGCTGCGTAGCCAGCAGAGTGCGTACCTCTGCTTCTGTGAATGGTTTCAGCCGTTCAAACACAAAGGGGTTATGAAAGGGGGAGCCGGAATCTATATGTTGGTAAACGGGGCGGCACAAAATATCTAACGGCCGTCGTGTGGCTGTAATGATTGCTAAGGGACGAGGGTAGACGGCTGTGGGAGAAGGAAGTACGGCAGTGATCATCGTCCGCAACCCAGCCAACAACCCTTGCAGTTCGCGGGGATTCTCTTGAAAACCATTGACTACCATGCTGCCAAACTCATCCAGAAACAGGGTGATGGATTCTCCGGCTGCCTGCATTTTGCGGAAGAAGCGACGCCAGGAACGATTGTCCAATTCCGTCTCATCTAACAAGGCGGCCGCTTGTGAGCGTAAACTCTCATCGGCAAACAAATCTATTGTCTGGTCTAAAATCTCATCCCAAAACGTCTGCTGGCTGAACTGGCCGATAAAGGATTGGCAATCTACAAAAATGATGTGGTGCTTTTGGGGATCAATGTCCCATTCTGTTCGTAGGTGGGGTTGGGACAGGTAATGCAGCAGAGAACTTTTACCCACCCGCCGGTCGCCCCACAAAGCAACGCTGGAACGGGAAGCGCCAAACACGCGGTCCATAATGAACTGGATGGAGGTTTGACGGCCGTAAAACTTCTCCGGTATCACCGGCCCCCCAAATACAAATGGATTTCTCACTTCATCCCACCTAATGAATCGAAGGCACAGCGAAACCCGATTGCTTCGTTGGGACCCGGATTATGCCCGCTGCGGTATGCCGGATCCACTATCGAAACGATGCCCGAATCAAACACATTTCCGTAAGAGCCGCCCCGGAACGTTCGCTCATCAATGCCTTGTTCTGGAGCCACCGGATTGGCCGAATCCCCTACCATTTCATAAAAATAGGGATCCCAGGCATCATATACCCATTCGGCCGCATTCCCGACCATATTCAAAGCGCCCATTGGGCTGGCCCCATAATCCCATATACGTTCCGTATCCCCTGGTTCCAATCCAAAATTTGCCAGATCAGGGCGGGGCGTCTCCTCTCCCCAAGGATAAGTTAACGAACTGCCTGTATGAGGATCCCAGCGGGCTGCTTTTTCCCATTGAGCTTCGGTAGGCAGGCTGCCGCCGCGCCATTCACAATACTTTTGAGCCTGATCCCAACTGACGTACAGTACCGGGTAATCTACAAATTCAGGATTATCATAGTAACTGCCTCTGGTGCGGGAATTCAATTGAGAGGGCGGTTGGCAGGTATTGGCCTCTACACAGGTATTATAAGCCTGGTTAGAGACTTCGGCCTGGTCAATAAAATAGGAAGATAATAGTACATTATGCAGTGGCGCACTGACGGCAAAATCACGTTCACAATCATTGCTGTATGCCTGGCATAGGGTGTGGGCTTCGTCGGCTGCGCGTCCCATTACAAACTCCCCTTCAGGTACAAAAGCTAAAGCGTTATCCTCCGAATCTGACAAAATGACCGCCCCATAAACTCCGGCCGCATATGCCTGGTTGAGGAAGAAGCTGGCCCATTCAAGGTCATTATATTCGATAAGAACCAGACGGCCGTAGCCAAACAATATTTTCCCCGCTTCCTCATCTACCAAAGCATACGACAGATCATCCAACCCATTTAGATCAAACTCCTGAGCAGTATCTTCGGCAAATGCGTTCAGAACCTCATCTGTCAAGGTCTGGGTACGTAGCCCGTAAAATTCTTGTTTGTCAAAACTATAATCTAGGATAGATTCGTCATCCGTTTTCGGAAATAGAAGAGTCATGCCCAGGGAATCGTGAGCATACCATCCAGTTAATAGACCCACAGCGCCAGAGACCTGTAACTTTTCCAGGGCTTCATTTTGATCCTGAAATGGTTTAGAAACCTGCTCAAACTCTATATTGGGGTATTGTTCAGCCCAGACAGATTGAATCATGTCTTCTGGCTGAATATCGAGATCAGGCTCGCCCTCAAAATTGGCAATGAGGATGAGCAGTGTGTTTTCGGAGGCAATTGGTTCCGCTGGGGACAAGGTGTTTTGTAACAAGGGCAGAATAACAACGGCCGATACCACAATAATCGCCAAAGCCACCAGGATAATTGCCGCCAGCCGCATCTGGCGAAAACGATGCTGCCGCTTCTTCTGATCACGGGTAATAGAGTCTTGTAGTTCTGACAGGCGCATGATGCGCGTATCTGTGGCTGACACAGTTTGGGCGCGTTCCAGTTTTTTGGCCGCTTCCTCCAAACGGCCGTGTTGCACATCCTTCGCCGCCAATTCATCAAAGGAATGGGCCAGGCTTTCGGCCGAATTGGCCTGATCTAGTTCATACGCTTTGCGAAACGCCTGATGTGCCGCTTGAACCTCCCCTTGTTCTTCTAATGCTTGCGCCAGCCCCAACTGTGCCCGCACATGGTTGGGATTGGCTACCAGTGTGCGCTGATAATCCTCAATCGCCAGCGTCAATTCCCCCGCTTGGTGCGCTTCACGGGCATTTTCAAAATAACGGTTGGCGCGAGGAACGATGATCTCAACTTCGCGCCGGGCCTGGGCGAGGGGATGCTCTTGGGCAATCCAGCGGCGCACCAGATCTACACTAAAGCGGTAGCCGCTGCCCGTGTCGCGCAAAATTTCCCACTGTACCAGCAGGTTGGGGGCTTCGGTAATTTCCAACCCCAGAAATTTTAGATCGTAGCGGGCCAACAGATTGCGAACATCTTCGGTGGAGGCGGTGGCGCTGGGGCCGCTGATTTCGGCGATGGCGGACATGACAAAACGTTCGGCTAGAGGCAGGGCGTCCCACAGCCAGGCCAGGCCGCCTTTGCCTGTTTCAATGGCTTCATCCAACACGGCCGTCACATCTCGCGGCCTGATTGTTTTGTCTTCCCGGTTCATCCCGCGGCGGAACAGTTCAAAGCAGATAAGTTGGGTAAAGTAGGGGTGGCCTGAGGTCAGGTTGGTGATGGTGTCTACGGCCGTGTCTGTAAAAGTAAGATACTCTGCAACCGGTTTGGTAATCAGGATATGTGTGTCTTTTTCAGACAGGTAAGAGATCTTGCGGTAAGGGGCTTGTTTTAGGATGGATTGAAAGTTTTGCGGTAGTTCGGTCAGACGACGGCCGACAACGAAAACAAAGGCCACCGGCAAATCAACATTCAGTAAATCCCGCAAATAATCAAATAGGGTGAAGGCGGCCGCATCTTTGTTTATCTCCTGATCACTGAGGTCATCAAACTCATCCAGCAGCAGCAAAATGGGTTTACCATCAGGAGATTTGTTGCAGGCAGTTTCCAGGTAGTCTCGAAATTGAAAGAGGTCTGTAAAACGGGCGGGCGGGTCTTCATCCAGGCTGTCGGCAATGTGGTTGGCAATTTCATACAGGGCGTGGGGTAACGGCCGTCCGGCCTGCCCCATCAAATCAAAATAAACAGAATGGAACTCATCTGACAAACGACGCTGCAACTCATACAGTACCGAGGTTTTACCAATGCGGCGCATTCCATACAAAACAACAACCCGCTGCTGGGGCGGGTTGAGAGTGTCGCGTACAAAAGAAAGGATGGGGGCACGACCGTAAAACAATGCCGGGCTGGGTATGGGTGTGCCTACAATGTAAGGGTTTGGGATTCGGACCATAATTTTCTGGTGGTTGATTGGTAATGCGGACACAGTATAGCATAGTGCGGCAAGGGGCAGGTTTGCAACTGTCCGTATGTTATCACCTCACATGCTTGCCTGATCATCCCTTCCCCGTCGGGCACACAGTTCGTCATAAACAGCCTGCGCTTGAGGAAAATGAAATGGTTCTGATTCTTGCCAAAACTCAGCCAGTTGGCCATTGCCAAATTGTTGTTCATACATCAGGGCTTGCAAATACATATCTAACTTGTCGGCGTCATGAACTAAGCGGGCAACGGTTGTTTGGCTCTCATGCAGATCTTCCCACAAAGCCAGCCATTGGGGGGCAAAGGACACCCCATTCAGGATTTCTTGCATGGCCCCCCGCTCCACATCTGTTTTAATACCCGGCGGCAGGTAACGCCAGGCGGGTGTAGGAATATCAGTCGTCAATCCTTCGGGTAGATCGTGCAAGGCAGCCATGGCCAACAGTTTGCCCAGGTCTACTGGTTCCTCAATCAGTGGGGCCAATACCAAAGCGGCATAAACGACGCCGTAGCTGTGGGCGGCTACTGTTTCTGCATTAGGCACACCCCGTTGTGCCCAACCTGTGCGGACTGTTCGTTTTAGTTGATTACCGTGGATCAAGGTCTGGACTACGGCCGTAACATCCATCATCATTTCCTTTGTAAATAGTGATTGGTGGTTAGTTGTAGTAGTACTCACTTCAGGGGGCTGTCAAGACCCTAAGGGTTTTGCTCCTGAGTGTGCCCGTTAGATTGATCGAAAAACCCTTAGGGTCTGAATGGATATTTGTAGTACAAGCTATAAGCCATCAGCCACTAACCACCATAAACATTTTCATTGTTGTCACCGACTATTATCACAGTAAAATACCAGCCGACAAATAGCCTAAAGTGAGCTAAGGAGCTTTTTTATGACCTGTTTTTCCTTGTTTAACAATTCTCGTTTACGTCTGGGCAGTCTCTTGAGTCTGGGCTTACTGTTTCTATTAACAGCTTGTAACGATGATACGGCCGTTCCTACTTCTGTGCCTCAGGCCAATCTACCCCAGGTTGCGCCCGTAGTTGTGGGTACGCCCGCCCCCACCCCTGAAATGTTGCAGGCTGAACCGGGTACACTGGCCCCTTTGCCCAGTTTAGAAGGCCAGGTTGGCGGCGTGCCTGGTTTAGACGGCGCGGTTGACACGGCTGTTGGTGGAGATACGGTCGTGGGCATTGTTTTTACCGATCCATTTTCAAGCACAACCTTTACCCTTAATGCACCTTTACCAGAATCGCCAGGGGAAACGGCCGTATTGCGTCACCAACAAAGCGGAAAAATTAGTTTAGAAGCGGCCGCGCAGTTAGCCCAAAAATTCGGTTTCGACGGCACGCTATACCAAGAAGCATTTCCCGATGCCAGCCAGCTAGAACCGGGTCTGGCCGACTTTACGCCACCCACCATTTATTACGCTTTTGACAACGCTGGTATCTTCAGCATAGACCCCTGGTCGGCCAATTATCACAATGGCGATGCCCCGTATGATGTGGAGAGCAGAGTGGATTTTACCACTGCCAGTCAGGCTGCGGAAAGTTTTTTGCAAGAACACAGTCTACTTGATTTCCCCTACACCATTCAACAAGGGTTCGGCAGCGATCTGTTTTTTATGCGGCAGATTGACGGCCGCGCTGCCAACCAGCCCGAAATTGTGGTCAGCGTCAATAACAGTGGACAAGTTAGCTACGTCAGTTACCAGGTCATGCAAAATCTGGAAGATATGGGAACCTACCCCCTTATTCTGGCTGAAGAAGCGTGGGCACGGCTGCAATCTGGCGTCGTCGCCAACAGCATCCCTTATACACTTTACCCGGCTGATGGGGTTACGGCCGCCGACCCCTTCGCCAATGAATTCCAATCGTGGACGCGCCAATACCAACCCGGTGAAACGGTTCAGCTTTATGGCTGGCCTAATGTGTATCTGCCGGCCAATGGCAGCGGTACAGCCCGTGTACAAATCTTCCCTTATCTGATGACCGGCGCCGATGAAACCCTTAACCAGATAGCGGAAGCAGTGGGACAGCAAATCAATGTTAATGGTGTGATCAATGAAGATGGAAAAGGCATCCTGGTCAATGATTGGTCTGTCGCCAATGAATTGGAACCACTGTCGCTTCAGGGCACAATTCAACGCCAGGGGGAACAGGTGCAATTTGCAGCCAGTGACGGCCAAACCTATCTCCTACCCGATCCTCCGGCCGATTTGCCGGATGAAATGGCCGCTTTTGTCTTTGCCTGGACCAGCCAACAATCGGAGGGGGAACTGCCGCTGCTGCAATGGGAGAGTATTGATAAGTCTATCATGTTTGAGGAGGAAACGGCCGCGACCGAACCAGGAAATGATTCATTTTTCTACAACAATGTCACCCTGGATGATGTCACTTTGGCCTACTACCTCACTTACATCTTTCCGGCCGTTGAACCAGACCAGATTTCCCCGGCGACGCAGCCCACTGTTATTTTGCAACCAGCCTGGAAGTTTAGCGGTACGGCCGACAATGAGGAGAAGGTTGAGTTTTACGTCCAGGCTGTTACCGGGGAGTTTGTACAGGAGTAATGGAGACCTGCGAGATACTACGTTAGCAATTACTGATTGAACGTTAACAAGAGAATAAAGAACAATTTGATTCAACCAGTGTAAGCAGGGTCAAAAGGGATTTTGTTTTTCAAGACACCGAATGCCAAATGCATCAGTTTACGCAT
>JAAEOP010000463.1 GCA_024223125.1 Chloroflexota bacterium | reverse complement strand
CCTTTGTATATTTTACCAGATTTTTCTGCCGGTGGACTCTCAATACTTTCTCGATTTCTCTCAAGAGTCTCTCACTTGCCGATTTATGCTTGTCTAATCACAATAATCCTCCGGCTCCACCACGCGATAATCGTGCCGCAGCCGGGTTTTGATGATGGAGCGGATGAGCGGCCAGGCGGCCTTGAGGGAGGCGAAGGGTTGGGGGGTAATTATTTTCTGAAATCCATTTTTTCGGCCATATAGCCTGACCACCGCACCTGTATCGAGCAGCGTCGGCTGCCAGCCAAGGTAGTAAAATCTTGCCTCATTCTTTGCCGGATCGACCCGCTCAAAAAGCACGTAGCGAAAATCCGGCAACGGCTGTTCCCAATCCATAGGTTACTCAGCCGCCGCCTGCTGCGCTTCGCGTTTGGCTTGCTGAATGAGCTTGGTGGTCACAAACTGGGCGTAAAGGCACATGGTTCCCTGTTCCCCAATGCGGCGATCAAAAACCGGATACCCCTCCACAATCAGCTTGTCATCCGGGTTCTTGTTGATCGCACCCCGCACCTTGCGCCACTGCTTCATGGCGATAAAGACCAGATAAGTGGTCGGTTCGGCGGGGGGCTTGGGTAAGCCTTTGGGTAGACTGGGCGCTTTGGTGGCTTGCATGCTGGTCAAAATAATGTCGCCTTTTTCAATGATCCGGCCCGGCTGGCCGATTAATGTCAGTTTCACGGTACTCGTCTCCCCCTGGGTTGATTGCAAAAGTTCGCCGGCTAACGGCTCGATCTCCTCCCACGTCACCGGCTGCATTTTGCCCTTGGTT
>JAAEOP010000462.1 GCA_024223125.1 Chloroflexota bacterium | reverse complement strand
ATGCGTAAACTGATGCATTTGGCATTCGGTGTCTTGAAAAACAAAATCCCTTTTGACCCTGCTTACACTGGTTGAATCAAATTGTTCTTTATTCTCTTGTTAACGTTCAATCAGTAATTGCTAACGTAGTATCTCGCAGGTTTTAACACATTAACACAGAGGAGTGCAGATCATATTGGAAACCTGCGAGATTGGTTCACTCTCGAAAGAGTGAACCAATCTGGAAACTCAAAAGTTATTTACGGGCAAGCCCTAAGGACAATGCTGTTGGGACAAACTGACAATGACCTAATGCTGTACCGGAACTATCTACCACCACATGTGTTTACGACCAAACCGGAACACGGCCACTGCTACAAAAACTGCAATTGCTATTGGAATGAGAAAACGAACAGCTACCAGTCCACCCAGGTAAATCAGTATCAACAGCAGCAAACCTCCTCCGGCGGCTAACACCATAAGCGACACCGGATAAGGATTGGTTATCCGACGGCTGGCGCGACGTTCTCGTTGCGCCTGGCGACAGCTTTGCAACCGCCCAATTCGGGACACATCTCCAGCCAGCGTCCATTGGCAGCCGCACACTTCACATTGGTAACACATTTCTGCTTTGCGGCCGGTTTCCTGATCTATCCGCTTTAAGATGCGTCCGCCACAATGATCACAATCATAACCACTATCATCCCATTTTGTTTCTACGTGAATTTCTGACATAATTTTGCACAGAGCTAAGGGAACGCTCGTTTTTAGCTTGGCAAGATTGGTTCACTCTCGAAAGAGTGAACCAATCTGGAAACTCAAAAGTTATTTACGGGCAAGCCCTAAGTTCATTCATCTTTATGAAAGTTTACAAAATAAATCGGTAATCGTAGCCGCGGTGTAACTATACAGGTTATTCCTACCTACGCAGGAATGACCTGTATAGGCACGCTACGGTTTCATAACCGCGAGAATAAGAGGCGCGCGATTGCGAAATCGCGGCTACGGTTATTACCGATAATATATTTAATGTTCAGTAAGATGCATCCGTTCACAGCTTTCTAATAGCAAATTGTAGGTACTGGTATGGCTAACGTATACAAAGCCACCGCACCCTTTACACGTGGCCTGGTATTCTAAATCGGAACCGGTAACCGGTTCCCAGGGGGTTAAGATATGACCGTGAATACTGGCCGCTGCTTCAGCTTTGTGCATGTGCAGCTCTAAATTTTCTTGCATTTCTGCTTGTTCGGCTTCGTAATACCCTTCGGCCGCTTCAATAACAGCCCGCACGGCCGCAGCCTGTACTAACCTTTCAGGTATATTGGTCGGTAACCCTTCTACTTTATGTAGTAGATGGTTTAAGGCAATGGCAATTTCTTTACGAGTTTTACGATCATAACGATATACCAGGGAACCGTCTTCCAATAGTCCGATAAAATAGTTTATGGCCGTTTTCAACTGATTCAACTCAATTTCTACTGGTTTACTCATCACATTATCCTCTCTACAATTCTCTTTTTAAGCGCTAAAGTCAGGTAAAACAGCGCCACAAATTGTTTAATTAGTATGGGCTGTGTTTAATATTATACATCACCTGCCGCGAAGTGAAATTGTAAGCAAGCTGTGTATAATTGGGACGGGTTGGGACGATACTATTTGAAAGTATAGCAAATCTCTTTCCCATAATTTTCTATGGAGGCAATTGAACTGAACTTTCTATGACCATTCTCAAAGAACAAAACGATGTTCAAATAAACGCAACCCATTCAGAACAAAACACACTATTCTCAATTTCCAACAAAATTGAACTCAGTCGCCAAGAAATTCTTGACGATTATCGTCTTGCTTGTCAAAGTCGGGAAACGAGTATTATCGGCCGTCGAGAAGTCCTCAGCGGCAAAGCCAAGTTTGGCATTTTTGGCGATGGTAAAGAGGTAGCCCAATTGGCGTTGGCTAAAGTGTTCCGAAAAGGAGATTGGCGCAGCGGTTATTACCGTGACCAGACTTTTATGCTGGCCGTAAAAGCCATGACGCTGGAACATTTTTTTGCCCAATTGTACGCGCACACAGACCCGACTTATGAACCGCAATCCGCCGGCCGCCAAATGAACGCCCATTTTGCCAGCCGCAGCCTGGACGGCGACGGCCGTTGGCTAGACCTGACTCAGCAAATAAACATCTCTCCCGATATTTCCCCCACTGGCTCCCAAATGCCTCGGCTGGTGGGGTTGGGTCATGCTTCACGCTTATTCCGCGAAGTGGATGTGTTGCAGCAGTTTAGCCAATTCTCTCGACAAGGGAAAGAGCTTGCCTTCGGAACCATCGGTAATGCCAGCTGCGCCGAAGGGATGTTTTGGGAATCCTTAAACGCCATCGGCGTCCTCAAAGCTCCTGTTGTCCTTTCCATTTGGGATGATGGTTATGGCATCTCTGTGACCAACGAACACCAGATCACTAAAGAAAATTTATCAGTGTTATTAAAAGGGTTTGAATGGGACCCGGAAAGCCAGCAAGGTTTCAATCTTTACACAGTCCCCGGTTGGGATTATGTGCAGTTGGTAGAAACGTACCAAAAAGCAGCCCGCATCAGCCGCGACAAACAGATTCCGGCCGTCATTCACGTCATCGAGATGACACAACCACAAGGCCATTCCACGTCTGGCAGCCACGAGCGGTACAAATCTAAAGAACGGCTGGCCTGGGAAAACGAATTTGATCCCATTCGCAAAATGCGTGAATGGATTGTGGGGCAGCGTATTGCTACGGCCGGTGAATTAGACCAGATAGAGCGTAACGCCAAAAAACAGGCTGAACATGCCCGCGCCAAAGCGTGGACGGCTTACACCCGTCCTATTTACAACGAACGACAGGAAGCGGCCGTTATCGTTCAACAAATTGAAACTGCATCCGCTCACGTAGCAACCATCCGCCAAATCAGGAAGCGGCTAATGGACAAACAGTCCTTGTCCCGTAAAGACATCCTGAGCGCTAGCCACCAGATTTTATTGTTGGTGAAGGATGAAGGGATTCCCGCCGCTAAAAATTTAGCAGTCTGGAAGAATCAGCAGACGGCAAAACATCTGGAAAATTACGGCTCGCATCTCATCAGTCAATCGGCCGATTCAACCCTAAATGTGCCCGAACTGAAACCAATCTACGCGGCCAAACCGCCTCGTCTAAAAGGATACGAGATTATGAACAAAGCGTTTGACGCCATTTTAGACCGGTATCCGCAAGCCATTGCTTTTGGCGAGGATGTAGGCCAGTTGGGCGGCGTCAACCAGACAATGGCCGGTATGCAAGCAAAATATGGCAAATTGCGCGTATCAGATACCGGCATCCGGGAGACGACTATTTTGGGGCAGGCCATCGGGTTGGCGTTACGTGGGCTGCGTCCCATCGCCGAGATTCAATATTTGGATTATGTGTTGTATGCCTTGCAAATCATGTCAGATGATTTGGCTACCGTACATTGGCGCACGCGAGGGGGACAAAAAGCGCCGGTCATTGTGCGTACCCGTGGTCACCGGCTGGAAGGCATCTGGCACGCCGGATCGCCTATGGCCGGCATTATCCATTTGGTACGTGGAGTGCATGTCTGTGTGCCCCGGAATATGGTGCAGGCGGCCGGTTTTTACAATATGCTGCTACAAGGGGATGATCCCGCTCTGGTGGTGGAAGTGTTAAATGGCTACCGCTTGCGGGAACGTGTGCCCGAAAACTTATCAGAGTTCACCGTCCCGCTGGGCGTACCGGAAACGTTGCGTCAGGGTGAGGATGTGACGATTGTGACATATGGAGCTAGTGTGCAGATGGCGTTGGAAACGGCCGGCACCCTGCAAAAAGTAAACATTGACGCCGAGATCATGGACGCGCAAACATTGCTCCCCTTCGATATTCAGGGCAAAATTGTGGAGTCACTCCAAAAGACCAATCGCATCATTTTCCTGGATGAAGATGTACCCGGTGGAACCACCGCCTACATGCTCCAAGAGGTGTTGGAAAAACAAGGAGGCTACCAATGGCTGGACAGCGACCCAGTTACATTAAGCGCCAAAGAACACCGTCCTCCATTTGGTTCTGATGGCGCTTATTTCTCTGTACCCAACAATGAAAATCTATTTGATGTTGTTTACGAAATGATGAACGAGGCCGACCCGGCCAGTTATCCAATATTTTATAAGTAGAGATTGGAGATTAGAGATTGGAGATTAGCTATCTCCAATCTCTAATCTTCATTTTAGGAGCAAAAATGATTACTAAAATCATCATGCCTGAAATGGGTGAAGGGGTTGTAGATGGCACTGTATCCCGTTGGTTGGTTGCGGAAGGGGATTTTGTTAAACAGTACGACCCTATTCTGGAAATTGAAACGGACAAAGTAACGACGGAAGCGACGGCCGAAGAAGCCGGCACCATCTTGAAACTATGTGTAGAAGAAGGAGCCGTTGTGGAAGTGGGCGAGGTGTTGGCTTACATCGGCGAACCGGGGGACTCTGTGCCCGAAAATGGGGAAGTGGCTGCTACCGCAACAGTTGTTGAAGCAAAAGCGCCTGAAAGCGCGCAGGCTGAGTTACCATTTACCCCTGCCCCTGAGCAGCCGATGATTAAGCAACCTATAGCTGCTACCCCCAGTCCCCCACCCAAAAGATACACCGGCCGCATTAGCCCGGTCGTCGGCCGTATTGCCGCCGAAAATGATGTAGATTTGAACGAAGTAACAGGATCGGGACGCGACGGCCGTATTACCAAAAAAGACATACTCTCCCACATCGAACAACGACAAAAAACCCCTACCCCCCTGCCCCCTATCCCCCCCGCTCCTCAACTTCCCCGCTCCCCTGCCCCTCCACCTCCCCGCCCACCTGCCCCCACCAGCGTTCCCGGTGAAATCTTGCCCCTCACTTCCATGCGCCGCAACATTGCCGAACATATGGTACGCAGTAAGCATACCAGCCCTCATGTCACTACCGTCTTTGAGGTTGATTTCACGGCCGTAGACAAACACCGTCGCACTCATAAAGCGCAGTTTGCCCGTGATGGGGCGCACCTGACCTTTACCGCTTACATTGTGGCTGCCACCGTAGAAGCGTTGAAGCGGCATCCCTTGGTCAACAGCAGTTGGACTGATAATGGCATTGAACTAAAACGGGAAATTAATGTCGGTGTCGCGGCCGCAATTGAAGACGGCCTGATTGTGCCCGTTGTCAAGAACGCAGATAGCTTAAATCTGTTGGGGTTGGCGCGGGTAGTGAATGATTTGACACAACGCGCCCGGAATAAGCAGCTAAAACCAGCCGATGTTCAGGGGGGTACTTTCTCCATTACCAATCATGGTGTCAGCGGCAGTTTGTTTGCTACCCCAATCATCAATCAGCCCCAATGTGGCATTTTAGGCGTGGGTAAAATCGAAAAACGGGTCAAGGTTATCAACGACGCCATTGCTATCCGTACCATGGCTTACATGGGGGCCACATTTGACCACCGCATTTTAGACGGCGCATCGGCCGATCATTTTATGAGTACGATTAAAGAGGTCATCGAAAACTGGCAATAGCTTTTTAGGTTCTGTTGATATTTGAAGGATAGTAGAAGCATGTCAACACACTCTAGCTCCTTGTCGGAGGATTTTCATGAATAAGCTATTATGCCTTCTAAAGCATTCAGGCAAGTGGAAGTATGTGGCAGACAGTGGCCGTGATATTTGTAAGCAAACACGAACTTGCTTCAGATGTGGGAAAATCGATTTTCGTTTAGTTCACGATTGGGAAGATTATGGCTACCGCCATGATCCAAATTGCCCCCACTGTCATGGTAAAGGCGAATATACAGAGGACTATTCTTACAGTGGTCCCGGTTCCAACGTTCAAATGCTGCCAATGGAAGCTTTTGAAACACAAGAGCCAACTCAGTGCTATTGTCAAATTCGATTGCAACGATGCAAGAAGTGTAAGACCATTAAGTGATAACAAAATTTTTGATGTACATGGTCTATTTCTAAAAATCCTTCGGGTCTTTTTGCGGAAAAGCAAACAGGTCATACAGAGCATACGCCTGGTCAATAAATTCAGGAAGCCTTTCCGGCAAAATGCAATGATCTTCATAGTAAAAAATAAGTTGATCCCCTTTCCCTTCGCAGCTGCGATTGATTAACTGCTTCATCTGCGCCCGCACAGATTGGTTAACGGCCGTCTTCACTTGATTTTCCTCTTGCCCCTGCACCACGTATAAATTGGCAAACTGAATATCCTTTTGCCGGAAGCTGATTTTCTCATACCCAAAAACGGGATATGCGAGTACAAAATCATGTATGGGGATGATGCTGAAATGGGGCAACCTTAACGCTGGCGAGACGATCATGATCATGGATATGGGTCGTTGTTTTTTACGGCCGTTTTGATCGTTAATCTGAACCCTGGCATCAAAAACAAACAATTCGACACCTTTATGCCAGCCATGCAAACCGTCTACAAATTGAAACAAGGTCTTTGTCGGGCCGGCAAAATAATATCGCTGCATCGTTTTGGGCAGCAGATGCCCAACATTATAAGTATAGGAAAGGCCCATTTCGGCTGCCACAGATTTTAACTTTTGAGATCGGCTTTTGCCAAAGAACATGACACCCTTTAGATTTATTCATGAATTGACACAATACAATACGGGAATTTTTCTTCAGATCGTTTGCTCATAGGAATTATTGTGCGGCATTCCATACGGTGCGTAAGGCGTCGGGAATGCGAACGGGTCTTAAGGTTTGCAGGTCGGCAAAGTAGCCGGTTTGGGTGGCAACGGCCGTCACTTGCCCATTCGCTTTGATTTCCGCCTGCACCACCCACTTTGTACGGTGCAAGCGACTAAGCCACATTTGCCCCACAACAGCATCCCCAAAGCGGGTCGGCCATTTGTATTCAATTTCTGTTTTGGTAAGGATGGGGGAACGGCCGTCGGCCAACACCTGCTCCATCGAATAATGATCGGCAACCAACAATTGCCGTAAATCTTCTAGCCAGCGAATGTAAACAGCATTGTGGACAATATTGGCAAAATCAATATCGTAGGTTTTGACGGTGATGGGTAAGGTGACGAGCAACGGCCGTAAGTCAGACATGTATAACCCCTTGTATAAAGCAATTTTCCCGGAAGCTTATTTGCAAATAGATTTGCTATTGTACAGCTTCCGGGAAAATAGGGTTCATTTCTGGTAGTGCAAAAGAAGAAGGGGTTTTACAGAACCCCTTCTTTTACCAACCGGTTACGGTTTCATGATGACCGGTAGAGAAAGTACGAAGTTAGTGGAAATGACGTTTGTGGTAACAGAAACGGACTGCGACACGGCCGTGTCAAACTGCGATTCGGCAATAATCGTGGCTGTATCAGATTCACCCGCTGCAGCCGTGCCCGGAACCTGTACAGAAACCTTAAACTGCTTACTCTGTCCCGGCATCAATTGATCCGTTGTCCCGATTTCAGAAGTTGCCGGCCAGATACTTGACACTGTAATATCAAATGTATCCGGCCCATTACCCAGATTTTGTATCGTCAACGTATACGTTACCCAGCTGCCTGGCAAACCATTGCCACTGCTCGTTCCCGATGTTAGCGATACAGCGGCCGCTTGGTCAGCTACATTCACCGTCATTGGAATCAGGATGGGAGAAAGCTGGTCAGGATCATTGTGTTCCAGAGCCAACGTTGCTTGCACGGTGTCGCCCACTTTCCAACCCGTACTGTCAATCGTCAGCATCGTATCTTGAAAATCATAGGCAGAAATCGTGCCCGACACGGGGGAAGTTGCCAACCAGAGCAAATCTCCATAAGCAGGGTCGGCCAGCCAGTTCATGATATTGCTGGCAAACAGACGATTGTCATCATTATCTATCACATTATCACTAAACATATAATCGGAAATGACGACGACTTTGCTCCCGGCCGTTTCTTGGGCCACAGCCCGTGTCTGCAAATCTGTACTCTTGACAATATGTACGGCCGCCTGCGTTGTTGTTAGCGCCCTGGAAGGATTGTTCAGGTAAATTGAACTGATGCCTGCTGTGGTGGGATGGGGCATAATGTCGCTGGTTGAACCTGATGTGTAGTAACAACAGTCATAATAGATATTAAAAATGGCGGCTGCATCCACATTTGATGAGTTGCTGTCTCCATGAATCAAAACGGCGCCGCCTGCATCGGCCCAATTTAACACCGCTAATTGCTCGGCAAATGTCCAGCTTGTATAGCCGCCGTTTAACCATAACACATCCACCCCGGCCAACAGTTGTTCCGTAATCAGCCCGCTGAAATGGAAGTTAATTTGGCCTCCGCCCGACACAATATCCTGAGCCATCTCGGAGTAAGAGATGATATCCGGTTGGCCGTGAGCGCGATCATACAAAATTACCTTGCCAGACAAATCTGAAACTGTCTTAGTGGCTGCCAGCATGGGATCAATTTCGTGCCACTCATAATCCAGAGGCAGTGGCCCGGTATTAGACACGCTGACGTTTTGGGTCAGCAAAACATCGGGCACAGTGGTCACCGTCAGGCTAATGGGCAGCCCTTCTAAACGGGGTTGGGCCGGTTCCAGCGCAATATCCTGCACTATAGACCCATCAGCGGGGATGTTGACGGTGTGGGTGGCAGTCATATACCCGGCCGCATAAGCAAGTAATGTTTGGGATCCCGCATCGGCCCAGATGGTGTAGTTGGTTACATCGGTGGCGGTGTAGACACCCATCATCTGTATGGTGGCGGTTAAAGGATCACCCGTCCATAGATCAGTGATTGTGCCTGATACCTGACCCATGCCCGACGTCGGCGAAACAACCATAGTAACGGGGATAGTTGCCTGGGGGGTGACAAGATCGTTTGTGCTGATAATGAGATCGGCCGTGTAATTGCCGGGCTGTAAACCGGCAGCATCAAATATCACTTGCACGGCCGTTGCCGAATAACCCGCTACTGTGCCTGAAACAGGTTGGGTTTGCAGCCAGGGTGCGCCTCCCGGTTGCCAAAGATGCATATCCAATAATGTGTTTTCCAGAATGGGAGCGAAGTCCCAATTGTTATACCAGGCAAATTCCAATGGTTGACTGGTTAGCATAATGCGGCCGACCCCCAAACGATAATCAATCAATGTGGCCTGATTATAAGATGTGGATTCGGCCACAACCTGGGCGTCGGGCGGTACATTTGTAAAGTAATTGTAGCTGGCAGAAGTCCCAACAATCTGGCTGGGAACATTGGCAACCCAGGGATGATTGGGAGCGATAATATCGTTGTAATCATCAGGTCCATATTGGTTTACGATTCCTCCTGGTAATGAGAGCGAGCCTCCGTTGGTTGCAGATAGCCACAATGCTCCTCCATCGTTAACGTAATCTTCAAATCGGTTAAAATTCATGTTCCAGTTATTGTAATAATTTGAGTATTGAACGCTAGGAATGATAATCAATTCATACGCTGAAAGATCAATCGTAGCCATGGAGTTAGAATTAACTTGATCGTAAGCGATGCCGTTGGCATTTAAGACTTGTTGAATGGAGTCATAACCCCAGGGGTAACTATCCTGAAAAACGAGAACGGGATTTCCGTTCATCTGTACGGCCGTTTTAGAATCTGCTAATGGGCCTGTTGCAGGTAAAGAACTGTCGGCAAAATCTGAAACGGCCGTCAGGTTTAACTTATTGCGTATATAACTGTAGGGTACATACCCGGCGGCTGTTTTAAGAATTTTAAAATCCAGCGGAGCCGGACCAGCATTGGTAACAGTCAATGTTCGGTTAGCCGTCTGACCTACATTCTGGGAAACAAACATATTGTCGTGGGTCAGTTGCAGGACAGGTACATCTAATACCAGAGCAAAATCTTCCGTCTGGCCTTGTTGGGATGTGATGTTCACGGCACGGGTTTGGGTCACATAACCATCGGCGCTAACTTGAAGGGTGTGGCTGCCCTGATCTAGCCATAGTTTGTAGTAGCCGGTGTTACTATCGGCCGTAATCGTATAAGGCTGCCCTTGGGCAATGATGGTTGCTTCTAAAGGCGAACTATCACTTGAGTCTGTAACAACACCTTCTACCCAACCCATTATGGCCGAGGGCTGTACGGTCAGCGTCAGGGGTAAATCAAAGCGGTCGATCTGCGGATCGTTTGTCTGGAACGTCAGGTCTTCTGTATATATACCCGGTTGCAAAGCATTACTATCCAAATCAACTTGAATTTGCTGGTTGCTGTCTGTTGCCACTGTGCCCGAAATAGGCGTTACCTGAAACCAGGAAGCTGGCGACGAGACCGTATTTAACCATTGGATGGACAAACTTACTAAAGAGGGACTGTCGTTGTACCATTCAGTCATGTTCTCGCCAAAGATAATAGAATGCGCCCCCCCGTCATAAGCCAGTACATAATAGTATCCATCCGATCCCTGAGCAATCCAGGTAGCCCCGTTTTCCTGATAATGATCATTATCACTGCCATAGAAGTTAATAGTTGTTGTCATCGCCTGCCCGATGGGGTGGTTTTGATTGACGGTAATAGGCGGATCCATGTTCCCATCGGCCGCGTTGGATACGCCAAAGATAGCATAAACATCATTTTGCACGGCCGTTGGGCTTTCATCCATATCATCCATACCCAATAAAACTGCATGACCGGCTTCATAGAATTGGCGTAAGGCTGCTGATTCAGTAGTCGTCAGACAATTGTCACATTCGGACACTAATACGCCATCATATGGTAATAACTCTGCCGATGTCCAATTATTCCCTATGTTGGTAAAGGTATATTGGGAGAGTTCAGGTTGGCCGCTCAACCAATTGTGAAAATCATAACTGCCGGATCCGGCTACAGCCAATGATTGTATTGACCCTGTTAGGCGGAGTTCAAATGTGCCGGTAACACCGTTGCCATTGGAAATGGTAACGGCGTGGTTGCTGACTACATTTACTTGTTGGGTATGGGAAACGGCCGTCGGGTTAAAGCTCAAATTGGCCGGTGCGTAGGCTTGTGTGGTGGCTACGGCCGTGTCCGACAACACCGATGGACTGGTAACAGAGGTGGCATAAATCGTGACCGCATCCGAATCGTACCAATCGGCCCCGATGGGAACTGTTACATTCACCGTAAACGTGATGCTCTCCTGGGGCAGCAAAGGACCCACCTGTCCTACAGAAAGGGCAGTATTCCAAGTGTTGGCGCCCAATGTTACTGTATAACTGTCCGAGATTTGGCTGGCATTAAAGAGAGTTAATTGGTGCGTTACCACATCGCCCAATGCGCCGCTGTTGGTTTGCAAAGGCGGCAGCAGTGTGACATCGTTCAGGATATGTTCTGGGCAAATAGCAATGCCTCGTGTGGCAGAACTGAGGACGGAAACTTGGATCAAAAGCGTATTGGTTTGGGTGTCAATAATTGGTACCGTAGCTTGAGTATTGCCTACATATACCTCAGAACCGTCACAATTTACGGCCGTTGCCCAGCCTGTGCCAATACTGCCTACCGTTCCAATATGGGTCAGTGACGGCAAATCAAAGATATTTACGCCTGAACTGAGAGCGCCGGCATACAAAGTTTGACTATCTGGCGTAATCGCTAATCCTGTTAAATCACCTACACCTGTAATTGTCGTTAATAACGTATTGGTATTGGCGTCAATCACATGCAGCCCCGCGCCCCATCTATCCCCAGCATAAACCCTTTGATTGTCTGGCGAAAGAGCCACATCCCAGGGGTCGCCCCCTACAGCAATGGTATCTACAATGGTAAAGGTGTTGGTGTCAATCACCAGAATATTGCCATTTTGAGCCGTGACATAAGCTTGATTTGTGTAAGGATTGCCGGACAAACTGCGGGTATTGGCAGGTGTATTGATGATGCCGGTCACACTCATCACGGCCGTGTCAATAATCGTAATTTGTGGAGAGTGGCGACTGCCAACCAGAGCATAACTGCCGCCTTGCACAAAGGTAATATCATCGGCCGATGAAACGGATGGAATATTGGTTACAACTGTATTACTGGCTGTATCTATGACAATAACACTGCTGGAATGAAAGCAACTGACATACACATGGGCAGCATCAGGAGACATAGTAGCTCGCCAGGGGAAATTGCACCCGGACGCACCCACGTCAATTGCCCCTGCCAGCGCATGGGTTGTTGTATCAATGAGGACAACTTGATTGCTGTCCGACAAGGTGACGTAGGCTACCCCCACATTGACAAATTCTCCCTACAATATACATAATTGCCGCTAATTTATTTAGCTAATCTTGGTCTCAAACCGGTAAGGCATACACAGATTGAAAAAACACGGATACTTTTTTATATCCGTGTTTTCCTTATCCGTGTCTACAATATTTGCTCTGTTTGTGAAAAATTGTCGCTGACAATTATAAATTCAAAATATGGCGGGCAATAACCAGTCGTTGAATTTCGCTGGTTCCTTCGCCAATCGTCATCAGGCGAGTGTCGCGGTACATGCGCTCCACTTCAAATTCACTGCTGTAACCAAAACCGCCATGCACCTGAATGGCGTTGCGGCAGACCCGTTCCGATACTTCGGTGGCAAACAGTTTGGCCATGGCCGCTTCTTTGGTGTAACGGCCGCCTTGCTGTTTGATCGAAGCGGCCCAATAAACCATCAGCCGCGCCGCTTGAATTTCTGTAGCCGCGTCGGCCAACATCCACTGCACCGCCTGATGATGTTTGATCTTTTTGCCAAATGTTTCCCGTTCATCAGTATATTTCAAGGCCGCTTCATAAGCCGCCTGGGCTAACCCGACTGCCAATGCACCAATGCCTACCCGGCCGCTGTCTAGCGTTGCCAATGTTTGCGGTAGTCCCTGTCCTTCTGGGCCAAGCAAATTGGCCAGGGGTACGCGCACTTCATCAAAGGTAACGGCATGAGTCGGCGACCCGTGCAGCCCCATCTTCTTTTCTGGCGGGCCAACAGTGATGCCGGGCGTGTCGCTGGGCACGATGATGTGGCTGAGCGAATGGCTGCCTCCGGCTTTGTCTGTGCGTACTAAAACGACCATTACGTCAGAAATGGAGGCATTGGTCATCCACATTTTCTGGCCGTCAATAATCCAGGAGTCGCCTTCTTTCACGGCCGTTGTCCGTACCCCGCCTTGTAAATCTGACCCCGCGCCTGGTTCTGTTAGCGAGAGACAGCCCAACTTATTTTCACCATTCACCATCCTGGGCAGCCATTCTTGCTTCTGCGCTTCAGAGCCAAAATGAACAATTGGCCCCAGAGCCAACCCATTATGCGCCGCGATGGCTAAGGCGGTTGAGCCACAGCCCCAGCCTAATTCTTCCACGGCGATGGCCGAACTGACGGCACCCAGTTCTACACCGCCATATGTCTCTGGCACTTCCAGTCCCAATAAACCGACCTGGCCCATTTTTCGCACGGCCGTCCAGTTGAACTCGCCGCTTTCATCGGTATGTCGGGCCATTGGTTTCACTTCTTTGGCTATAAAATCATGGACAATATGCCGAAATTCACGTTGCTCTTCACTTAGTTGAAAATCCATCATAACTCCTTGGGGCTACATCGGGTATAAGTATGGAACAGATAAACTTGTTTCCTTATTTCTGTTTCTTACTCTACTCCGTCGTTGCCCTTGAAAAAACATTAAACTAACTTGAACCATGTTCAGAAATCTGTGTTAGGCTAATTCCAGAAAATAATGATCCCGAATTGATGCTATTTCGAGAATTGGTTAGAGGCTTTTTCAAAACGAGTAGGATTATTTAATTTTTGAAAAAGCCTTAACTGCGTAAATTCGTGTTCTGTTTAGGGTCCGTTCGTTCTGGAAACTCCAAAGTTGTTTACGAGCGAACTCTTAGAAATCTCTGCCTGAATGGTTATTAACGGCCGTAACCCACCTCACCGTCTCCCACTGCAAAAGCATACGGCATGGCGGCCGTATTAAAAGCGAACCCAATTTGCCCCTGCCGGTTAATGGTAATGAGACCGCCTTCACCGCCGGTGCGTTCTTCCAGCAGGCGCACGGCCGTTTCACATGCTGTCTGCGCCGAAAAACCAACGGCTACAAAATCACACACTTGTTTACTGAGAAGCACTCTCATGATCGTTTCCCCTTCTCCGGTGGCGCTGACGGCCGCTGTGAGATTATCTGCATAGCCACCGGCGCCAACCAGGGGCGAATCACCCACACGCCCAGGCATTTTGTTTGTTGTGCCTCCAGTGGAAGTGGCTGTGGCCAGGTTGCCATTAGCATCTATAGCTACTGCGCCGACGGTATCTCCCAACGGCCCGCCAGCAGCGAGTGTGTAATCAGCTTCTGTCACCAATAAGTCGGCCGTTTCACAGCGGGGGAAGCCAACAGTGTCGGCAAATTGTTCTGCGCCTGCGCCGACTAAAAAGGCGTGTTCCGTATCCATCATGATGCGGCGGGCCAGACTGATGGGGTTGGCAACACGTTGTACGGATGCCAATGCGCCCAATTTCAGGGTACGGCCGTCCATAATCAGGGCATCCATTTCAATCTCTCCGGCCTGGTTGGGGTAGCTGCCTTTACCGGCGTCTAATGCGGGACAATCTTCCAGGATGCGCACGGCCGTTTCCACTGCATCCAACGCCGATCGGCCGGCCAATAAAACTTGCTGTCCAGCCAGAGCCGCTTCCTGGCAGGCAGCCACCGCCTTCTCGATTCTGGGCGACCCCAATTCCCAATTCCCGGCTCCGCCATGTACAATAATTGCCGCTTCATGTTCCATCCTGACCTCCGTTGAAATCATTAATTTTTCAATTTTGAGAGGTTCCACCTTTTCAAAAGGTGGAACCTCTGGGAAAGTTATCTGAAATAGTATCTTGCCCCAGAACGATAGGCAAAAAACTAACGATGCTACGTGTTAATTTAGGCGCAGACTGTGCAGGATTCCAAAGCCCGCGCGGTCTTAAGTTAACGGTAATTGTTCTTGACACTGTACCTCGATTTGCTATAATTCCGCTCGCTATGTTCCTCAGTAGCTCAACGGCAGAGCACGCGGCTGTTAACCGCGGGGTTGTTGGTTCGAATCCAACCTGAGGAGTGAAGGGACGGCAGGCCTTGTGTCTGTCGTTTTTTTTTACCAAATGCCAACGCTTGTAGCCGCGATTTCACCGTCGCGCCTTTGGTTCGCAGTTATGAAACCTCGGCTACAAATCTCTTCTTAGGAGAAAGTATGATGAACTGTAAACCAGTAGCTCTTTTTATTCTGGATGGCTGGGGGATTCGTGAACGAGAAAGTAACAATGCCGTGGTTCAGGCCCATACCCCGAATTATCATAACTGGCTGCGAACCCGTGAGCGGGCTGTTTTAGATGCCTCTGGTGAAGTTGTGGGGTTGCCGGATGGACAGATGGGCAACTCAGAAGTGGGTCATCTTAATTTGGGTGCGGGGCGCATTGTGTATCAGAATTTTACTCGCATCAATATGGCGATTCGGGATGGCTCGTTTTATGATATTTCGGTTTTGCTCCAGGCAATTGAACAGGTTAAGGTAAAGGGTGGCAAGCTGCATTTGATTGGTTTGTTGGGTGAAGGCGGGGTTCACAGCCACAGTGATCATCTGTTTGCTTTAATTGAACTGGCAGACAAAAATGGGGTTGAACCCATTGTGCATCTGATTAGCGACGGCCGTGACACTCCCCCCCACAGTGCGGCCGATTTTGTACAAGATTTAGAAAGTTGTCTGGCGGCTAACTCAGGTGTCATTGCTTCTGTCTGCGGCCGTTATTACACCATGGATCGAGACAAACGATGGCCGCGTACCCAGAAAGGGTATGAGCTAATTACAAGACACATAGGGGAGGCGGGGGCGACGGCCGAATCTGCTGCGGCCGCTATCCAACAATCCCATAAAAATGGCGTAACGGATGAATTCATTCTACCCGTGGCTATCGGAACGGGTGATAAAAATGTTTTGGTAGAGCCAGGTGATGGCCTCATCTTCTACAACTTCCGCGCCGACCGGATGCGTCAAATTGTGACGGCCTTTCTCTTTCCCGATTTTGATGGCTTCGAGCGTGACTTCATTGAAAATCTGCATATTGTCACCATGACCGCTTATGAAGATGATTTTGATGTGAATGTCATTTTCCCAGAGCAAGAAATCAAAAACCCGTTGGCTGAAGTATTAAGCAAAGCTGGCTTAAAGCAATTTCACGCGGCCGAGACGGAAAAATACGCCCACGTTACCTACTTTTTCAACGGCGGCAAAGAAGCGATTAACCCCGGCGAAGAACGCCATCTGGAGCCATCCCCCAAAGTAGCCACCTACGATTTACAGCCAGAAATGAGCGCCTACCCATTAACCGAGGTTCTATTAGATCGCATCCACAATCATGATGATGATTTTATTCTGGTTAACTTTGCCAACCCGGATATGGTGGGGCATACGGGTGTTTTGGAAGCGGCCGTTAAAGCAGTAGAAACGGTAGATGAATGTGCCGGAAAATTGGTGGAGGCGGTGGTTGCTAAAGGAGGTGTGGCTTTGGTCACGGCCGACCACGGCAACTGTGAAATCATGGTGGATGAAAAGACGGGATCACCCCATACTTATCACACTACTCAGCCCGTTTCCTTTTTTGTAATCAATAATGAATATGTCTGGCTGCGGCCGCGAGGCATTTTGGCTGATGTGGCTCCCACTGTGTTAGATTTGCTTGGTGTGGTACAAGCGGCCGAAATGAGCGGCCGTAGTTTGATCGAATAAGACGATAGGATATTGGGAGGTTGGAGATTAAGAGATTCAATCTCCCAATCTCTAAATTAATATGAAGAATGGAAATGCATTTTTAGTTTTTACAAATGAAGTGACGGCTGTATTGAACCAGGTTGAGGTTGTGGATTATTATGCCCAACTATTGCCGTCGCAGTTAGACGGCCGTTTTCAAACCATCCTCAATCGTTTTACGGCCGCCACACCAGCCGAAAGAGAACAGTTTCAGGCGGCGTTGTCTCCCCAAATGCGCTCCTTGTTTGGTATCTATGGACACCGGGCGGCCACATTGGCAGCGCGGGAAGAAGCGGCCGATTGGCTGTTGAGCGGGTTAGTGGGTTACGGCATTGCCAATTACACCATCCCCCAAAAACGAAAGGTGCAAATAGGTTTAGCTGTTTACCATCATGTGGCTCGCAAACTAGAAATCAATCCTATTGACCTATTTGAAGGGGCGGCCCAGTTTGTCAGTGCGGAAATTGGGGGTGAGATGTTGTTATTCGGCCGTAAAACAGATGTCACCTTAAACGCTTATGGCTGGCAAGAACTGAAAACCCCAGAAGGAATCAAGTACAAGTTTTCCTTTGGATAATGGTACAATAATCCCATTTGAATGAAAATCCGTAGTGCAAGATAGCGTCTTGCACGGACAAAACAGCGTTTTGTCCTATATTTGCACTGGAGGAAACCAATGCGTATAGAAAAAGGTTTGATGGTCGCTCTCGGTTATGGTAAATATTTTCGTTCTGATAGCATTATAGGGTTGGAACCAATTGAGGAAGACGAAGGGCGTGGGCCGGGGCGACGTACCCGCGTTTACCTTCAGGGACAGCCGGAACCATTTACCGCCTCACGCACAGAAGGCACTATTTTACGTGATATGGTGGAACTGCCCGGTGAAATTACACGGGCGCGGGAACAGTTCCAACTGTTAACCGACATCCTGGAAACTGTACAAGAAATTGATCCCATGCTGCGCCGGATTGTGCGCGAGCAGGGTAGCTGGGATTTAGACCATTTGGAGCGCCGCATACACGACACATTGCGCGAAGAATAAATAAAGATGGTGGATGGCGGTTAGTGGTTAGTACCAGCAACCGTCCATCAAACACTAACCACTATTTACGAGGAGTTAACATGACCAATTGGCAAACAGTAAAAGAGTATGAAGACATTACCTACCAAAAAGCAGGCGGCATGGCCCGTATCGCTTTCAACCGACCGGAAATTCGTAATTCATTCCGGCCCAGAACCATCAACGAGATGATTGATGCTTTTCAGCATGTGTGGATGGATCAGGAAGTGGGTGTTATTTTTCTGACCGGGAACGGCCCTTCGCCTAAAGATGGCGTTCATGCCTTTTGCGCCGGCGGAGACCAATCTGTGCGCGGCCATGCCGGGTATGTGGGCGAGGATGGCGTTCCTCGCTTAAATGTCTTGGAATTGCAGCGTATCATCCGCACCATGCCTAAAGTGGTTATTGCTCTGGTGAACGGGTACGCTATTGGCGGCGGACATGTGCTGCATGTTGTTTGTGATTTAAGTCTGGCGTCTGAAAATGCTATCTTCGGCCAGACCGGGCCAATTGTGGGCAGCTTTGACGCCGGTTATGGGTCGGCTACCTTGGCGCGTATGGTAGGCCAGAAAAAAGCTCGCGAAATCTGGTATTTATGCCGCCAATACACTGCCCAGGAAGCGTTGGAAATGGGCATGGTCAATAAAGTGCTGCCAACTGTGGAAGCGTTAGAGCAGGAAGGTGTGGAATGGGCGGATGAAATATTGCAGAAATCTCCTGTTGCTATTCGCTTCCTCAAAGCAGCGATGAACGCCGATATGGATGGGCAAACAGGTTTGCAAGTATTGGCCGGTGATTCGACGATGCTTTTTTATATGACCGAAGAAGGCTCTGAAGGCAAAAACGCCTTCCTGGAAAAACGCCAACCTGGTTTTGCTAAGTATCCGTGGCGGCCGTAGACCGATAACTAGCTTGAAAGAACTCAATGAAAAGCTTATCCCAAATTCAGCAACAATTGGCCAATGGTGAATTCGAGTTTAGTCGTCATGCTTTTCGTCGAGTTGTTGAACGTGATATTGTCAGAAGAAGAAATTTGCACGGTAGGGAAAACGGCCAAATTCATTGAACGATATCCCACAGATCATTGTCGTTAACTTAAGACCTCGCAGGTTTCCAAAATGATCTACGCCCCTCTGAGGTTTTGCGTTAAAACCTGCGAGGTCTTCGCTAGGGTCGCTCGCGGTTGTATTTACGAATTTCCCCCTTGGTCGGTGAAAAAATCGCATCTTACACAATTGCTCTATTTACGTCATTTTTGGCGAAGGTATTGACCTTTATGATCAGGTAATCTACAAATAGGATTTTAGAGCCAGGGCAAAATGTTCTGGCTTTTTTTGTATTTTCGTATTGACAAATATCATTTAGACGTATATTATTGTATCTACATCGACGTATAAAATGATATATACGTTTGATTTTATTATGAGGAGAGTCATGGGCCTCCGTCCACTGGAATGAAAGTTAACGGTACGATTTTCGAAATCGCATAAGGAGTAAAATTGTGAGCGCTTATGAATTAACAACACTTTTGCAGAAATGGGAGAAGGGTGAATTAACAAACGAACAGGCTGTGGGGCAGGTATTGTTGATGATTAAGGAATTATCGGATCGAGTGGGGAAATTGGAGCGACGATTGGTGGAGAAACGGCCGTCTAACAAACTTCTGCAAAATAGTTCGGATGAAGATTGAGTCTTCTAAATTGCCGAGTGCGCTTTGCACCATTGGGTTGTTGCCTGCAGAATTAGCTATGGGACGCGGACGAAACAAGGAAGTCGAGCCTTCGCTCTCTTGGCCAGCGTGATTGAAACATGTCGTCTTTGAGCCAACGCCACCGATTTCGTGCATCTATTTTCGCAGCAGCGCCGCGCCTTTATGCCTTGTGCAGGGCAATCAGAGCCATGAATTCATAAACAATATTGGCCGCCAGCAGACTGGTAACATTGGCCGGATCATAAGCGGGCATCACTTCCACCATGTCAAAGCCGACGAAATTAATTCCGGTCAATCCCCGCAGCAGTTGTAAACAATCTGCCCCAGTAAAGCCGCCTACTTCTGGCGTACCTGTGCCCGGCGCATAAGCCGGATCCACAAAATCAATGTCAAACGTCAGGTAAGCGGGGCCACTGCCCACCCGCTGCTGGATCCGTCGCAATGTTTCGGGGATGCCGATCTGATGCAGTTCGGCGGCCGTTACCACCTCAAACAACGCCCGTGACATCTCTACATCACCGGCGTCATACACTGAACCGCGTAGCCCAATCTGGCAGGAACGGCCGCAGTCCAACAACCCCTCTTCCACTGCCCGACGGAAGGGTGTGCCGTGTGTATCTTTGCCGCCAAAGTAACCAGGCCACAAATCTCCGTGTGAATCGAACTGGATGAGAGCGACTGGGCCATGTGTGGCGGCCGCTGCCCGCAGCAAAGGCAGGGAGACAGAATGATCGCCACCGAGGAAGATAGGCGTCACGCCGGCCGTAAACAACTTTCGCGCCCCGGTTTCAATTTGTTGGTGCGATTCAGGCAGATAGCCAGGCGTCACTGGCAAATCACCATAATCTACCCCCGAACAATGGTCAAAGATAGCGATGTTGTGTTCGGGGTGATACGGTCGCAGCAGCACCGAATGTTGTCTGATTCCCTCTGGGCCAAATCTGGCCCCCACACGGAATGTGCCGCCGGTATCAAACGGCGTACCCACGACAGCAAAATCAACTCCGGTTAAATCGGTGATATAAGGCAAGCGCATAAAGGTGCGAATACCTTCAAAACGAGGATAGGTCATAGCGTCTAACGGCCGATACATTTTTCCCTCCTTAATCATAATCAATTGTCACAAAATCGCCTGTGCCGTTAACCAAAGGAAAGCGTTGGTCGGATTGGGGCGAGTAAAGTCCCACGCGTAAGAATGTTTCGTCGGCAGGCATGTCTGGCGGCGGCCGAAGGGTGATTTGTTGGCTGATGATGTCGCCGGGTTCGAGGGTAGATACGGCCGTGTCCCAGCCATCAAACTGGGCAAAAATCTGGGCCGGGTCTGTGCCAGACAGATGAACAAAAACAGCCAGCGGCCCAGCTTTTGTAGGTGCGGGGCCAGGGATGTTACCGCTGCCTCGTTCCCAAAACAGAGTCAATGCCAATGGCTCACCCGGTTTGGGGTCTGAATCAGCCAGCGTATACCCAATCAGCGTCAACACATCAGCATAGTTAGCCTTGACTGACCGAAATGCCTCTGGCAGTGTAAAAGGCTCAGTGAAGGGGATGATATGGGTGGCTTCGTTGGCTGTCCATTTGGTGATGAGACGACGGCCGTCACGCACTCCCAACTCTTCCGGCGACAAATCAGACACTGCCGCACCCGTTACCACCGCCCGATCTACCGGCATCTCCTCCGGATATTTTACCTGATACACATTGATAGAATATCCGGCCCGGAAGATGGGTGTCTTGTCCCGAAAATAAGCATACATGTCAATATTTTGTTCCAGTAATCCCAATTGCAAACTGGTCAGGCTGAGGGCATACCAACCGGGCGGCGGCGTGTAAGGGTTGTAGGTATTAATTTCTGGCCCGGCAGTTTGGCGCAAAAATCCGGGAATAGGTTTGTATTGCAACTGGTACGCTTCGGGCACGGCCGTACCAAAATAGCCCAAATACATATCTTGCAGCGGCAGTTCTCGCAGAGCGATTAAATCCTGTCCCCAATCAATATTGGAATCTACCAAAACTCGCCCCCGAAAAGCCGGACCACGCGCCAGTTCATTAAAAAACGCTTCCTGATGGGGAAATAGTTGGATGGTGGTAGTGAGGTGCCAGGCAAGCAGAGTGATTATTATGAGATTAGGGATTAGAGATTGGAGATTGTGACGATCTAATCTCCAATCTCTAATTTCTAATCTCCCAATCTGTGCCGCCAACATGATGAGAAAAGGAACAACAGGCAAAATGTGTCGGTAGCCGATGGTGATACGGCCGCTCATGGCCAACAGCATGAACAACAGTGATGGCAGCCAGAGAATGGAAGCTTTGCACCAGCCGCTTTGTTTGATGAAGGTGAATGTACCGACGGCCGTCAATATCAACAAAGGCAGACTGGTTTTAACAAGCAGCGCTACCGGAAAGTAGTACCACCAACCGCGAGCAGAGGTCTGACCGAGCAGAAAAGAGGTTTTAGGCTGCTGCTCAATACCCACAAATGTGTCCCACAAACTATAGGGGTAAAACGATGCCGGTAAAGGGATATTTGTGCCGGGATAGGGGCTGATGTCAAAGCGGAAGACAGCCCACAATGCAAGAAAGGCGAAGAGGGACATGATTAGGAGATTGGAGATTAGAGATTGGAGATTGCGGCGGTCTAATCCCCAATCTCCAATCCTTCGGTTTTGCTCAGGATAGGTCTCCAATCTCCACAAAACCACAACCCCAATAATCATCGGCCATACCAGCAGACCGGTGAATTTAGCAGACATGGTTAGTCCGGCGAGGAGGCCGGTGAGGATGAGGTTGGTTAGAGACGGCCGTTTCAACCAATGCCACAGTCGCCATATCGTCAAAAAAAGAAAGCAAGTCAACCCCAAATCAGTCGTCACCAGCCGGGAATTGGCGATGAGGTTGGGGTCAAAGACAGCCAGGATGAACGCAATCCAGCCAGCCCCAATCCCGGCCATTTCTCGTGCCCACCAAAAGATAGCGGCCGTCAAAATTGCCCCCAGAAAAATAACAGGCCAACGCGCCCATTCTAAAACAGATTGAGGATCTTCCTGCGCCTGCCACAAAAAAACATCGGCGAAGTTAAAATAATCGTTTTCAGACCAGGAGGGGTGGCCGGTGGGCAAATTGACATCATCACGAAAAAGCAGGGGTAGGGCGCTGAGGGCGTTGATGAGCGGCGGATGGCTCAGGCTCATACGAAAGTCACCCGTTTTCAGATAGGCATAGCCGGCAGCCACATGATACTCCTCATCGAAGGCGGCCGATTTTCGGGGCGAACTAAACCCGGCTTGAACAACAAATAGCAGCAGCCCCGTTAGCAGTAAAACAGCTTCCCACCATTTTAATCGGCCGGTCTGGTCAGTTACGCTCGTCATGGGGTCAGAAGATTACAATGAATAGGGAAATTGAGCGAATTTCGTCTTCAGTGTGCAGTAAACGGTGCAAACCAACATTGGCCCCAATCTGACCCATTACCAAAATAGCTCCGAATTTATGCAAGATTGGCTACGTGACCCGGCCCAGATTCGTCCTGAAACCTTGATGCCCAATCTGGAACTGACCGATGATGAAATCGCAACCTTGATTATTTTCATCAATAGCGAACCGGAGGGATGGTGCGGTAAGGTCTAGCCAAAGTCCCCGGCGCTTCGGAAAGTGCCGGGGACTTGTCAACAGATCATTTATGGTTGTGCTTGCTCAATAAACTCGTTTGTAAAAGCCGCTTCCAGATTTTCAACCGGGGCGTCCAGAATACCGGCGCCCAGCAATACATCTTGGGTTTGCTGCCAGGAATCGGCCGTTGTTTCACCCAGCTTGTCTGCCTGCCACATTTCTAATGAAGCTTGCAAAACCGGTTTTCGGTCGTCATCCAAACCCTCCACAAATTTCTTGCTAATCTCATATGCGCCGTCCGGATCAGCTAACGTATCGGCCAGACCGCGCAAGGTAGCCCGTACAAACCTCTGTACCAACTCCGGGTTTTCGGCAATGACTGTTTCATTGGTGATAATGCCGTTTGCCACCATATCAATGTAATCGGCCACATACAACACATGAACATCTTCGCCCAGGCTCGTCAGTTGGGTGGGTTCATTATTGGCGTAACCAACTACAGCTTCGGCTTTATCGGTCAATAAAGATTCTACCTGGGTAAAGCCGATGTCGTTGGCATTGACACTGTTGGGCTGAATGTCATTGGCAGCCAGCAACCCTAAATAGCCAATATAGCTGGCGCCAAAAAAGCCCGGCAGTCCCACATTCCGTCCGGCCAAATCTTGGGGGGTTTGAATATTGGCCCCCTTTTTACTGATCAGGGCAATGGGGTTTTTTTGGAACCATTCCAAAACATACACCACAGGTACGCCCTGAGCACGGGCTAAAATAACCTGTTCACCGCTGACAATGGCAAACGGCCGTTCATTGGCCCCTACCAACGCCATGCCATCCGTTTCAAAGCTGTAATCAAAATCTAATTCCAGTCCTTCTTCGGCAAAATACCCCTTATCTACGGCCACATAAAAGGGGGCATATTGGGGATCGGGAATGTAGCCCATGGGTAGGCTAATCTTGACCATCTCTTCCGGTTCGGTAGGGGAGCCAGAGCTGGTACAGGCTACGGCCGTGAATCCCCACAAACCCATCAATAAAACAACTGAAAATCGTTTGAATATCATACTCTCCTTTCTTTGAGATTGGAGATTGAGAGATTAAATCTCCCCATCTCCTAACCTCTTTCACCTTAATTCATGATTGTAATTTCCAGCGCAGCACTCGTTTTTCCAACAGTGCCACCAGACCATAAAGCGATAAAGCAATGACAGCCAACGCCACCAGCACGACAAAAACGAGATCGGTTTTGAACTGGTAACGGGCAGTAATCAATAAAAACCCCAACCCCCGACTTTGAGGCTGCACAAATTCCCCCACCAACGCCCCAATGACGGCCAGCGTAGCCCCTATTTTTAATCCGGCCAACAGCACAGGCAGCGCTGCCGGAAACTCTAATTTGTGGAAGATCTGCCCCTGGCTTGCTTTGAGCGCGTGCATCAATTCATATAATTCTGAAGGAACAGAGCGCAGTCCAGCCACCATATTTATCAAGATGGGGAAAAACACTACCAACGCAGCTACTGTCACCCGCGACCAATAAACAGAGCTGATCCAGATGGTCAGCAGGGGGGCAATGGCGATAATGGGGATGGCCTGTGAAGCGATGAGGTAGGGAGACAACAGCCGTTCGGCCAGGGGGGATTTAGCCAGCAGATAACCCAACGGAGCCGCCACCAAACAACCAATGATCAGACCAGGAATCACTTCGCTGATGGTGATGAGACTGTGGCGCAGCAAACGGCCGTCTTCCACCACAATTTGAAACTGCCGCCACACATCTACCGGGCCGGGCAAGATAAAACTGTCATATTCTCCCCACGTTACTAGCAGATGCCAGCCCAAAATGAGCAAAACAAAGGAAGCGCCAACCGTTAACCAGGCCGGCTGTCCACGAATTGCATTCATGGTTCTCTCCACATAAATAATGGTGCGAGGCAAGGGGAATAAGTGCGCGAGGACGGCCGTCACCGCTGCCCACAAAAACCCCCACACATAAGGTGGGGCAAATCACAAGCACAAATAACAGCGCATAAGTTGCGTAACCTTCTCCCATCCAGACTGTACTGTCGGCTCTGGAATCTCACCAGATCAACCGGATCAATTGTCTATTGATACAGGTCGCGGGCTTGGCCTGCGCTGGCCTCACCGCCGGTCGGGAATTTCACCCTGCCCCGAAGGTTTAATATAAAGTTATGCCGCCGATTATATAAAACTCCCCCATTGCGTCAATACGTATGGCTTAATCTTACGTAAATCCTGAGAGCGTTACAGATTAGGGACAAGTTGACCAGAGAGACATAGCGGTATCAGGTTGCAAAAGAGGAAAAAACAGAGGATAGACCTATCCATAATCAAAATGAGCTAGTTAAGGTATAGTTTAGGTTCACACACCAACTAT
>JAAEOP010000461.1 GCA_024223125.1 Chloroflexota bacterium | reverse complement strand
GTACGTAAATTCACGGCTGACCTCAACCTGGGTGGCCATATCTACCAGTTTGTGGCGCAGCACCTGGAATCCAGCCAGAGGTTTACCAAATGCCTCTCGCTCCTGCACATATTGCAAACACTCTTCCAGAGCCAGCTGCGCTGTCATATTAGCCATGATCGCCAGTTGCAGCCGTTCCCGCTGAAAGTTAGCTATGATGGCATAAAAACCCATATTCTCAACGCCAATCAGATTGGCGGCCGAAACACGACAATCATCAAAAAATAGTTGGGCTGTGTCGGAAGCCCACCAACCCATCTTTTTAAGCGGTTTGGAACGAGACAATCCCAGTGTATCTCCTTCAATCACCAGCAAACTGATGCCATGTGCGCCACGGCCGCCGGTACGTACGGCCGTCGTAATCACATCTGCTCGGCATCCGCTGGTAATAAATGTTTTGCTGCCATTGACCACATAATAATCGTTGTGGAGGACGGCCGTTGTCTGCAAATTAGCTACATCAGATCCGCCGCCCGGTTCCGTTATTGCCAGTGCCGCAATCTTGTCACCGGCCAGAATGGGGCGGGCAAACTTCTTTTTTTGCGCGTTGTTGCCCAACAACATAATGGGCGGCAACGCAATATGCAGCGATCCTAACCCGGCCACCACCCCACCGGACGTACTGTGGGAAAGCTCTTCCCAAATAGCAATCTGCATGAACAAGTCACCAGGTACGCCGCCCCATTCCTCTGGGTAGCCAATGCCTAAGATACCGGCAGCGGCCGCTTTTTTGTACAACTCTCGCGGAAATTGACCTGCTTCTTCCCACTCATCCACATGGGGTGCAATTTCACGGGACACAAATTGACGTGTTGCCTGCCGCATCATCTCATGCTCATCACTGAAATAAATCTGGTAGGGGAATTTTGTTTGCTCACTCATGGAAATAGCATCCTTTAGATTATCCAAAATTTGGTTGACGTGGCCTGCCTGCCTAAGTATACTACTGCCTTGCACATGAACATAGTAGCGCGGGGCGTGGCTCAGCTTGGTAGAGTGCTCGGTTTGGGTCCGAGAGGTCGTCAGTTCAAATCTGGCCGCCCCGACTTTCAGTGGTCAGTGTGTAGTATACAGTGAACCCGTATAGACTAACTGAAAACTGACATGCGGCAGTGGTGTAGGGGTAACACAACAGCCTTCCAAGCTGTTGTCTAACCCCAGGCCAATCTTGAAAATTGAATAAACCGGGCTTGTAGCTCAATGGCAGAGCGCGCGGCTCATAACCGCTCGGTTCCAGGTTCGAATCCTGGCAGGCCCATTGTGCCCCATGAGGGGTTGAAACTGCGGTGATGGTGTAGTGGTAACACAATAGCCTTCCAAGCTATTATCACGGGTTCGAGTCCCGTTCACCGCTCTGCGTTCTCGCAATCGTGGGGATGTTGCGACTGATTAACTGTGTTCAGTTGTTAACGTTCTCACAAAAAGCGAGTGAAAACATTTCTGAGGTGGATTCACTCGCTTTTATTTATTCTTGTATTTTTTGTGCATCTTCAGCGGACGTTTCGGTTCATATCGGCCGTTAGCAACGTAATGTTGTCTGAGGATGCTGGCAATTACCATAAAACTTGTTATCTGCTGGTCTTTGGAATCTTCCAGGATCAAATTGTATAGATCGCTGTGAATAGTTGTTTGGAGTCGTGTGTTGTATGGTACTTGTACCATGTTTATTATACTATATTCAATAGTGAATTACATTAAGCAATTTGTTGGATGTTGGTAAAGTTGAAGATGTAAGAGGTTGTTTGTTCAACAGATAAAAGCGGCAAACCCTGGTACACATAGTTAAATTGTGGTTTCATAATACTTCAATTGTGACCTACGCGAGATCAAGATTTTGCGGCCGATCTGGGGGTAACTTTATTCAATAATTATTCAAAACCGCAAAAACAGGTGCGGAATGTGGGTAGATCTAACCTCTTTGTCTGATATTGAACGCGCTCATCATGGCTGGTTGGGGAGGCGAATTGGATTATCCTCGTTTTCAGACCAGTATTTCTGATGGTGGACATGGAAACCGTTTAATTGGTGACTTGAAGCGTTTGCGAAAAAAACTTGAGCCTGTTCATAAAAGACTCAGTACGGTCATTATTGAAAATTTAAGTTGGGAAGATTGTATTGATCGTTATGATCGTGAAAAAACTGTGATGTATATTGACCCTCCGTATCCTAAGAATGGCTGTAATTATAAGCATAATATGCAAGATTGGAATGATCACCGCAGACTTGCCAATCGTTTAGTGCAAACAAAATGCAAGTGGATTTTATCATCATATGATGTGCCGAAAATTTATGATTTGTATAAAGGGTATAACATTCTCGCCGTTTAGACATATTCTGGAATGCAGAAAAAGAAGAATGGTTCTGAACGTGTTGTAAATCGAGAAGTTTTAATCACTAATTTTGATCTCGAAACAGATTATCCTATTACGAATAATCATCCAAAGGCGATTCTTCAACCCACCTTTTTACCTCTCGATAAACGTTAGCAATACAAATTGAAGAAGTTTTGCAGCAGTATTGTACATCTTGATGGGGACACGCGTTTCCATAAACTATTATGCTGTAGTTAACGGCCGTAGCGCGGCTACGCCTATGGGTTGAATGTCTAAATCTTGTCCAGCTTCTAAAATGGTTTGCCAGAGGTAGGCGGCAAGGGAGCGAGGGCCAATGAGGGCGTAGGCAGGCTGTTTGCCCAGGTCGCAGCGAATGATAAGTTGGGTTGTTTTAGCGACGCTGCTTTGTTTGGCTGTGCAGTTGGGAAATCGGCTGTCGTGGAAGTCAAGGCCGCACAATCGGCTGAGGAGTTCGGCGCTGTGGGGGCCGATGAGCCACAATTCGGCGTTGCCGTGGGTGACGTCGGTGACGGTGATGAGATCGGGGCTGTTGTTGGCTTGTTGGATGAGGGAGACGGCCACTTCGACCGCGCTCAGTGCAGACGTATCCGCCACACTTTCTGCCGACGAACTCACAAAAAACAAATCTTGCCGCAGCCGGTACAACCAGCCAACGTTAGTGGCTTTGCCTTCATTAATTGCTAACTTGTCTGCGTCAAGCATAGCCCCGGCCGTCTTCCCCTCGACCCGAATTTTGCCTTTATGGGATTGGTCACAGAGGGCGACACTGTTTTGGCCCACGGCCGTTTCCTGTTCCACCGAGCTAAATAATTGCACCACCTGCCAACCTGCCTGCTCAATAAATTGGCCTTGCCACTTTTCTTCGGCGTGGTGAATGGGTGAACGTTTGATGGTTTGGTTCATTTGTTTGCCTCATATTGTTTGACGGCCGTTGCCAACAATATCTGCTGGCTTGGCCCAATTTCTAAACGGATCGTTTCTACAATCGGCCGAAAACGGGAACTGGCGACGTATTCATCTTCTTCCAGGGCGTCTGGGTGGTAGGTGTGGGCGACGGCCGTGTAGATCACCTGGATAAAATCGGGGTAGGGGTAGCAATGTCCATCTGGTTTGGGGCTAAGATGGTGATAATGGACGAAGCCGAGAACGGCCGTATCTTGCATTGTCCAGCCTGTCTCTTCCAACACTTCTCGATGCAGCGTTTGCAAAACAGTTTCGCCTGGTTCACGTCGGCCGCCGGACACAACATAGGGGTCATCCCGCTGTTATCACCCTCTCAATCGTAATCCATCAGGATCATAAAACGCCCCATGATGCACCCGCGCCTCAACCAATTGACCCTCCCTACGAATAGTAAACATCGCCCCTCCCTGCCCCGCCATTTCAAGCGGCAACCAACATAGCCCAATCACCTCATCCAGCGTGGGACTGTAGCGGCTGGATGTTACCCAGCCGATGATTTCCAGGCCGATTGGTGCGTGGGTATTCGGCCGTACAATTTGCAGTCCTTCCTCCGGCACAATCGTTTTATCCACCATTTTGAAGCCGACCAGTTTTTGTTTTAGACCCTCGTCAGCGATGCGTGTCAGAGCGCGTATGCCCAAAAAGTCACCCTTGTCCAGCTTCACCGCCCAGGCCATATTCGCCCCCAGTGGATCGCTCAGTGCATCCGTATCTTGGCCGACGATGATGTGGGCTTTTTCCAGCCGTAGGATCCGCTGCGCTTCTACACCAAAGGGAGAGATGTCAAATGCTTCACCAGCCTGCATGATCGTTTTCCACAGCGCACGGCCGTAACCCGCCCCACAATGAATCTCATAACTCAGCTCCCCCGTAAACCCAATCCGCATCACCCAACAGGGTACGCCGGCCAACTCCAATTCGCGTACGTGCATATACGGAAATGTCTCATTGGATATATCAGCCTCGGTAAGTTTTTCCAACAAAGTGCGGGATTGCGGCCCGGCTAAATTAAACGCTGCATACCCTTCGCTCACATTCGTGATATGCACCCCGTTCCCCCAACCAGACTGTACCCACCATTGAATCCATTCATAAACGGCCGTTGCCCCAGAAGAAGTTGTGGTCATATACCATTCCAGTTCATCCACATGAGCTGTGACCCCATCATCCATAATGATGCCTTCATCGTTGCACATGAGACCGTAACCCACCCGCCCCACAGCCAATTTTTGCCATTTGTTGATATAAATTCTGTCTAGTAAATTGGGTACGCCTGGCCCGGTGAGTTTGAGTTTACCCAGGGTACTGATATCAATGAGACCAACGCGCTGGCGCACGGCCGTGACCTCTGCCCGCACATCTCCATAATACTCCGGCCGCAGCCACAGTCCAGCCACCATCATTTTGGCTCCTTGTTCAATGTGCCAATCATGGATGGGTGTGTATTTGACCGGCTCCATCATCTGCCCGGCCAATGCGCCCAAGGCCACTGGCGTAATGGGCGGGCGAGAGGTGGTCGTGCCCGTTTCTGCAATCGTCCATCCATTGGCACGGGCGCAGAGATGAATCGTGTTAAGCGAACACATCTTACCCTGGCACGGCCCCATGGAAATGGTACTGTACCGCTTCAAAAGCTCGATGCTGTCATACCCTTCGGCAATTGCTGTGTCCAAATCCTCATCCGTCACATCCTCACAAAAACAGACAAATTTTTTGCCTTTACCGGGTACTTTGACGAGGGTGGAGGTGTGGCGGATTGATTCTTGTTCACGCTTCTCAGTTTCTGGCATAGGCCCAAATCCGGCAAACGCGGCTGCCTGTTTGCCAACAAATTGACCTTCCTGAATGCTGTTTTTTACGTCGAATGTGCCCATAATGCGGCCAACCGCAAAAACATTTTTGGGCAAGCTGGCAGGCAGGAAGAGGGCACGGCCGTGATCAAATTCAATCTTGGCTCCGGCCTGGTACAATAACCCATTGGCTGGCATCCAACCCATAGATACAGCGATCAAATCACAATCAATCGTCTTCTTGGCGCCGGTGCTAACCTGCCCATGTTCATCTACCGGTGCAATAATTGCTTGCTGCACCTTGCCAGACCCTTCAGCGGCTAAAATGGTATAGCCCCAATGCACCTGAGTTCCCCCAAGTTCCCCCAAGTTTCCACGAGTTTCGTCCGCCATTCTTTCATCAACCACGGCCGTTACCGTAACCCCGGCTGCCTGCAAATCGGCCGCCACCTGCCAACCTTCGTCATTGGCTGTGATGATAACGGCTGTCTCTCCTACCTTCACCCCATACAAATTGAGTAACCGCTGTACCCCGCTGCCCAACATTACCCCTGGCAGATCATTGTTGGCAAAAATGAAGGGCTGCTCAATCGCGCCGGTAGCAAAGATAACTGCTTTGGCCCGGATTTTGTAGAGCCGTTGCTGGGATACGGCCGTGAGCCAATTTTCTTCCCAGCGGCCGAGGACGGTGGTGTTGAGGTAGACTTTGAGATTAGGATATTGGGATATTGGGATATTGGGATATTGGGTTCTATCGGAGTAACGGGTGTGGCCGCCGAGGTGGAGGTTTTCGTCGAAAAGGATGACGTGGGCGCCGGATTCAGCGGCGGCAACAGCGGCGCTCATCCCGGTCGGGCCACCGCCGATGACGGCCACATCGGTGTGTAAGTATTGCTTGTCGTAGCTGTCAGGGTTGGTAGATTCAGGATTAACTTTGCCCAGGCCGGCCGCTCCGCGTAAGAGTTTTTCATACACCGGCCACATACGCTGCGGGTGGATGAAGGTTTTATAGTAGAAGCCAACGGGCAGAAAGCGATCTCCCAGTTTGGTAAGGGACATGACATCACGTTCTAGCGACGGCCGTACATTTTGCGCTTCCACAACCATTCCTTCTTCAACCGGCCGCATACAAGCCCGCACATTCGGCTCATCCCCAATCTGCACCAGACAGTTGGGACAATGCCCGGCACAGCATAGCAGCCCACGCGGCCGATGGTACTTAAACGAGCGGCTGATCACCTGCAGCCCATTTGCTGCCAATGCCGAAGCAATCGTATCGCCAGGATGAGCGCTATATTCTCGCCCCTCAAACGTAAATGTGACAGTTTGATAGCGATCAATAAGTTCATTTGGTTGTGTTGGAATACGTTTGTTTGTTGTTCTACTGTTCATAGACAAACCTTACTTGAAACTGTATACTTTGTATGGTATTAAAACCATACTGTTGGAGGTATTAAAATGGCTGTAAAAGAAAAGGTAACGTTGACATTGCCGCGAGATTTGATGGAAACGGTGCGCGAAATGGCCCCGGTACGCGGGCAAAGCAAATTTGTGGCCGAGGCCGTGGAATATTTCATCGAGGAAAAGCGCCGCCAAACATTGCGCGAAGAATTGATTGCCGGTTACAAGGCAACGGCCGCAGAATCTCTGGTCATCACCAAAGAATGGGAAGCAATTGGAGATGAAACCTGGTTGAAGTATGTCCCACCGTATGAAGGAGAAGAGCCGCCCCATGACGCGCAAGATTCGTAGAGGTGATATTTTTACAGTAGATTTTGAACCAGCCCGTGGTTCAGAACAGGGAAAAAGACGACCGGCGCTTGTTCTCCAAAATGATATTGGAAATCGCCATAGCCCAACCATAATCGTCGCTGCAATAAAGACAGGAGACCATACTAGATTTCCGACAAATGTAACCATTAAGGCTTCTGAAGGTGGTTTGAGAAATAATTCCATCATTTTGCTAAATCAGATACTTACAATTGATAAATCGCGGCTTGGCCGATATTGGGGACACGCTGCGCCAAAAACGATGCAAAAAGTAAACAAAGCCATCAAAATTAGTCTCGGTCTTGTTCCGATTTAATTTCCTGGGAACAGAATTCCCAGTCTGAGATACGAAGTACGCTAAAGCGCACCGGCATCCCGTTTAGTCTGCTTGAGCAGGCTTTTTGTCTCAAACACCGAATTCATTCGGTGGCTTGCCAGTGATACGTTTTCACCATCTCATTCGTTTTTGTATGCCGTTCGGCCAGAAACCAGGCGCCACAGCCGGCACGGTGATACCACCACTCTTTTTGTGTACCCACCTTGTTATCACGCATATAAAGGTAATCGGTCCAATCGGTATCGGCCGTAACCAATGGCGCTTTCGGCCGCGGATTATATTCCCCACCAAAACGAAACTCTTGCACGTTCCGTAAACCACAGTTTGGACAAGTTATTTGAATCATTTTTATCCGCTCCTTACTGACATCTGTTGTAGCTTAATGGCCAACAGAAGCCGCACCTTTCTCCCCTACCAAATCATTTTCATAGAAGCGAGAGAGGCGAAACGGCCGTAACAATTCCGGTGTCTCATTCGTAGCAATCAACTCCGCCATCCGTTTACCAGAAACAGGTGTGGCTTTGAACCCATATGTACCCCAACCCACATCCACCACAAACCCATCCACCGACGTAAAACCCATGACGGGACTGTAATCGGGCGTCATGTCACATAAACCAGCCCATTGACGCATCAGTCGTACATGGGTCAGGGAGGGGAACATCTCTAATATATGTCCGGCAATCCCTTCCGTAAAACCTGACGAGCCGCGCATTGAGTAGGAGGCAAAAGGGTCTACGGCCGCACCCATCACCAACTCCCCCCGGTCAGATTGGCTGATGTAGACATGCAGACTGCCAGACACAATAATCACATCTAAAAATGGTTTGAGCGGCTCGGTCACACATGCTTGCAAAGGAAAAGTGGTGATGGGCAAACGCACCCCGGCCATGTCGGCAATTGTAGTACACCAACCGGCGGTAGCATTCAAGACCATTCCCGTTTTGATGAGGCCACGTGTGGTTTGTACGGCCGTCACTCGTCCCGCCTCCACTACAATCCCCGTTGCCTCCGTCAATTGGTGGATGTGAACCCCCATCCGGTCTGCATGAGTGGCATATCCCCACACCACCGCATCATGCCGAATAGTGCCGCCCGGTGGATGGTACAACGCTCCCAAAATCGGATAGCGGGGATGCTCAGAGACATCAATTGGCGGGCAAAGTTCTTTGATTTCGTCAGGATAAATGAGGCGGGAATTGACTCCTTGTAACTGGTTCACTTCTGCTCGGCGGCGCATGGTGCGTAAAGCCCCATCCGTATGCGCCAGAGTAAAATGCCCCCGCTGGCTAAACATCACATTAAAGTCAAACTCGGCCGACATTTGCTCATACAGCCTCACACTTTCATCGTAAAAGTTTATCCCTTCCGGCGTCAGGTAATTACTGCGAATGATGGTGGTGTTACGGCCGCTGCCCCCCGAACCAATATACCGCTTTTCAATAATTGCCACATTCGTGATGCCATGATTTTTGGCCAGATAATAAGCGCAAGCCAACCCATGCGCCCCCCCACCAATGATAACGACATCGTAGCTATCCTTCAGTTCATGCGACCGCCACATACGCGGCGGAAGTTTGCCAGATAATCCCTGTTTGATCAGTTTAATAGGCATAAGCTCTCCAATAACAACAGTGGGTAGCACAATACTTTATCCTGATTATTACAAATTTGCATAATAATATCATTTTGAGAAATCCATAGCGGCTGATACTGCTATTCAAAAGGTAATGATATGTGCGATGTCATTAGCAACGAGAAATGACAATTTGTGAAGTATTCGTTGTGCCCACCAAACTATACTTGAGAAACTTAATTATCCAAGTGTAACATTTGTCGGG
>JAAEOP010000460.1 GCA_024223125.1 Chloroflexota bacterium | reverse complement strand
GTACAGGATTTTCTTGCCGACGGTTGTCCGGTAATCCCCCCTTTCAATACGTGACCGCGGCTTCGTAAGCGACGGTCATCCACCCCCCGCGTGTTCCTCAGGGAGCAGCGGGGGGTTTTCATTGCAAGTCATGCGCTTCGCAAAACAGCAGGGGGATCGGCTTCTTGCGCTCTGCAACCACCCCCTCCAGAGAACTGGATGAAACCCTTCTGGCGGCTCGTGGCAGGTGGGTGTGCGGAGGTTAAGCTATAGACACAATATTTCAGATTACAAAAAGGAGAACAACATGGAAACACATGCAACAAAACCTGCCAGCATTAACTTTTGGATGAAAATCCCCTTAACGGTCCGGGCAATTCTTGTCGGGCTGACTGTCAGCACACTTGGCGTGCTTAGTTGGTCAATCATTGCGACCTTTGTCCCGCTGCCGTGGGCGCTGATCTTGGAGCTTGGGCTGTTGTGGGTCTACTGGCAATATTTCAGTGGCCGCTGGTGGCCCAATCGCACACAAGCGGTTAGAGAAGCAAATTTCAGGCGCGTAAAGTTACCGGCAAAAGCGTGGGCACCGGCATCCCTCGCGGCGTTACTCATCGTCATCATTGAGCAATCAGGGTTGGCCGTCACCTTTCGGCTCATGGAATTTCCAGCCGAGCGATTCGCGTCGGCCTACAGCTTTCTTGAAAATATACCTTTGTGGGCAGCGTGGTTGGTCGTCATCATGATCTCCATCGTGGCCGGGATTTGTGAGGAGATCGGGTTCCGCGGGTATATGCAAGTCCCCCTGGAGAAACGCTACGGGCCTGCTGTCGCGATTTCTATCGTCTCGGTCGTGTTTGTGTTGGTCCACCTGCACCAGGCGTGGGCAGCCCCCATTCTCGCACACATCTTTTTTATGAGCGTGCTGTTTGGCGCCATAGCCCATTATTCAGGTTCCCTAATTCCGGGGATTGCGGCGCACATAATAATGGACATATTCAACTTTTCTTTTTGGTGGACGAAAATTGGTTGGCAATTCAATCAAGAAACGATTTTCAACACCGGGCTTGATTTTCACTTCATCGCCTGGGTCAGTATTTTTGTTGCGAGTATCGCATTCTTCGTTTTCACAATCGCCAACTTAAAATCTTTGAAGCTCGGCAAGTAGTCTTTCCCCCATACACGAGAATCGCTATATAATACACCCATGAGTAGCCGCACAAACTTCAGACACCGTTTCCAGCAGCTTCGCTGGAAACTAACCCTAAGCTACACCAGCGTGACCGTCGGGGCGCTGCTTACGGTGGAGTTAATATTTCTCCTAATGACGGCCATCGTTGTCACCGTG
>JAAEOP010000459.1 GCA_024223125.1 Chloroflexota bacterium | reverse complement strand
GTACAACCCGGAGCCTCCCGGCCGGTGGACGGTCACCCGGCCGGAGAATTACTACGAGCAAAGTCGCACGGGGCTGGGCTACTTCTACAAACCGGATGGGGTGATTTTAGAGTTACATAGCCACAATACGATGCCGGCCTACTTCTCCCCAAGAGACAATCGGGACGAACTGGGGGGCCGTTTGTATGGCGTGATCGGCCATCTTGAACGTAGCAACCCCGAGCTGGCTTTACGTTTAGGGATGTTTGGGCACTGGCTCTATAACGTGCCGGGGCGGGCTATCTTTGATGACGTCACTCCCTTTATCGAAGTGGAACTTGGCGGTGAAGCGGAGGCGGAGGCTGGGTGGGTGTCATTTGATGAAGCCGCCCCGGACAACGCGGGAAATTTTTTAACTAATCTGTTTAGAAGACGAAGACAGGAAGAAATACGATGAAAAAGAAAGTGATTTCTTATTTGAAGCAGTGGCAAATCTACTGGCTGGCTCAACTGGCCGGCTTCGTTAGATATTTGCAGGAGGATGGCCGGTTGGCCGGGCGACTGCAAAAACTGATGATCGAAAAACAATACCACGTTCTCTATGGCAATCCCGGGCGGATAGCCATATTTCTAATCGGG
>JAAEOP010000458.1 GCA_024223125.1 Chloroflexota bacterium | reverse complement strand
GTGGCGGTGACGTGTTGAGTGGCAGTAATGGTGACTACGCAATCGCCCGTACCGCTGCAGCCCGCGCCGTCCCAGCCGGTTAAGGTGGAGCCGGTCTCGGGAGTGGCGGTGAGGGTGACGACGGTCCCATAGGTGAAGGTTTCCGTACAGTCGCTTCCGCAGTCGATGCCGGTGGGGGTGCTGGTCACCGTCCCGCTGCCGTTGCCATCGGTTGCGACATTCAGCGCGATGGGATCAACTGAGACAGGTACCGCAGACTGAACTGGACTCACACCATCGCCAGCAATGGTGGCAGTGTTGGTGAACGTTGTCCCCGCGCTGAAATTTTTCACATTCCCAATGATGGTTATGGTACCGCCCTCTCCGGGGGTCAGGTCTTGGACCTCCCAGACGTAGCCGGGAGTGGTCTGGGTAATGACGACACCGCTGCTGATCACGCTGGTAATCGTCAGGCTGACCGGGACGGTATCGGTGATGATGACATCCTGTACCAGTCCGATGCCGACATTTGAAAAGTCCAGGATGTAAGTAATCGTCTCACCCATTTGTACCGTGCCTGGAGTGACACTTTTGATGATCGACAACTCACGCACCGCCGGCAAATTGCTTTCATACGCCCCAATGTCACACAGGGTTGCCACCGGGTTGGGGCGAGGTTGGCCGCGTTGGTCGGTGGTCAGGCCGGGTACACACACCGCTCCTTCCAGGGCGGGGCTGTCGGAGAGCAGCGCGTGGGTCAGCATGGGCTGTTCGCCATTAACCCCGGCTGATGGGCCGCCATTGGCTGCCAACGGTCCCAGAAGCGGATCGCTGTTTTGCTGGTCGTTTGTGCCGGTGAAGTTACATGAAGCATCGCTGGAGAGATTGTAGCCATTTGAGGTTATCGTGCTGAGGTAATTAAAACAATTGCTACTAGACAAGCTATTGGCCACAATGCTGTTTCTGATGCTAAATGAACCAGCATTATAAATCATTGGCCCGCTATTATGGCTGACCGTACTGTTGACCATTACAACCACATTGCTGGCATGGATATTGGCAATCCCTCCCCCGCCAGATGGGGCCGTATTATAGCTGATGGTGGTGTTGGTCATCACCACCTGGCTGGCATTAGCCTGATAAAGCCCTCCCCCCAAACCCGATTGGGCGGTATTATTATTGACGGTGGTATTAACCATAGTAATTTGACTGGCACTCTCATTAAGAATCCCTCCCCCGCCATACGAACCTGTATTGTTATGAATTTGGGTATTGACCATCGTCATGGTAGCGTTCCCCACATTGTTAATCCCCCCCCCGCTATTCGAACCTGTATTGTTGCTGATGGTGGTATTCGTCAACACCACTTGACCATTCGTGTGGTTGGAAATCCCTCCGCCAAATTGGGCTGTGTTACTCATGATGGTGCTGTTGGTAAGCATGATCTCAGAGGGGTCTTGAACATTGTAAATCCCACCGCCATAGGTTGAGGCGGCATTACTATAGACCAGCGTGTTGACCATAATGACCTTACTGCTGACAGTACCCTGATTAAAAAGCCCACCTCCGTCTGTGGCTCTATTATTGCTGATGATAGTGTTGCTAATGGTGACCGCCTCAGTGAAATTTCTGATATAAAGTCCGCCGCCATCACCACTGAGCTGACCATTGGTCAGGGTCAATAACTCTAACGAAATGTTAGCGTTATTAATATAAGCAACCCGCCCGTCCTGCATTGCATCCAGCGTAGTGGTATAGACACCCGGTTGGGGGGTACTCCAGTTGGTGGTGGTGTAAGCACCTCTGATGGTCAGGTCCTTGTTCGACAGGTAGACCACCTGCCCCCCACTTGTATCTGTCCCGGCACAAGTCCCCGCTACTTTAATTGTATCTCCAGGGCTGGCTGCGGAGACAGCATCGCGCACAGCTTGAGCATCGGCGCTGCTGTAGTCGGTGGTTAGGCTGGGGGCAATGGTGGCAAAGCACACATCTCCGGCAGCATGAACCACCACCGGCTGCCGTAATAAGGATAGAAACATTGCCAGGAGTAGGCTCAAAGCGAATACAATTGCTAATCCAAGATGTGCTAGACGGCCTTGGGGCCCTCTACTTAGATTGTCAACTTTGTTTATATTTACATTAGTGCGTATCATAATATCTCCTCTAAAAATAGACGTTTCGTAGGTCGAATTACCAATCTGGCCTGCATTTTCATTCATGGTGGCGCCCACCCCTGGGCGTGTGCAACTCTTTTTCTCCGACAGCCTGCTATTTAACGAATAAATCGTAATACTACCACAATTGTACTATTCTAATCCCTTAAAACAGAGAGACAAAGAGACAAAGAGACAAAGAGACAAAGAGACAAAGAGACAAATTGTCCCATTTACTGAGCTTAGCAAATCCACGATCTATCAACCCCAATTCAGATAATGCAAGTGTGTCGAGCAGGCCGCTGGTTCGGAGCCTGAGTGGATTGATATCATCATTTTTTGGATGATTCTCTCTCCGACTGCGTAAGTCCTATTTTGAAATTTGATAAATAGGACTTACGCAGTCGGCAAAAAGTTGCCCAAAAAATGGGTGTAGGGG
>JAAEOP010000457.1 GCA_024223125.1 Chloroflexota bacterium | reverse complement strand
TCTCTCAACGGCGATGTTGATGGAATACCTTCACTTAAAGAATACAACCTGACGGAGGAGTCAGCTAGATGGATATCAGAGTATAAACTGATTTTAATGATATTTTTACTCTGACCCCAAATATTAGACCCCAAATATTACGATGCGCGGTACGGCGTCGCCTTGAGCTTTTTGTTAGCACAATTATTCTATCTCGATCATTCCAGAATTTTCATTGTGGTGAAATTCGCGCAAGATAATGAATTTATCTCTAATGACGTGTTCTATATCGCTCACCCGACAATTTCCCATTCGGAGCCACACTACTTTTGGCGGGAATCCTTTTAGTAATCTTATTTCATTAAAGTCAGAATCTTTTGTTACTATCGTAAATCCATTTTCTTTTGCAAAAGACCAAATGTCTTGATCTTTCGATTCGTCAAGGTTTTCGGTCATTACGTGGGTAGATCCGGGGAAAATATCGCTGAGCCTTTGCGCCAACTTATGAGAAAGGTTGTTATCAAGCAACAGTTTCATGCGCTTAACCGCGTGACAGTATTTTCTTTGTCAGCGGCAAAAGCTAAACAAGCGAAAATATCTTCTTGCGTAAGCTTCGGATAGTCATCAAGTATTTCCTCATGCATCATTCCATCTGCAAGCATATTGAGGACATCGTAAACAGTAATCCTTAAACCTCTAATACACGGTTTTCCGGACCGTTTTCCGGGCTCAATAGTAATGTGTTCTTTGTAATCTACCATACTAAAATACCTCTTATCTGTGTCTTGCGAATGCGCTAACGTTGAGTTAACCAGCCCCTGGCAGGATCAAAAAAATACTCAGGACCTTTAAGCAGCCTGCACCTTTGTCAATGGGGTCTGGTTGAACGATTTGTTGGACGGAGCCGCTTCGTACTCCGTCCTATGGAAATTGCTCCAGGCCCCATGCCGTTATCATTCCCCATAGCCTGCCGAGGGACACCTGTGCAACGTGCAAATCTGCGCATCCTGTGGATTAGCGGGTGTTTTTTCCTTCCCCGGAACCCCTGTCGTCTCATTGCCACATCAAAACACTGCATACGGTAGTTTTCAAGCCGAAATACACCTGCGCCATCACTGTTGCCCGATGCCGGTCGAATAAAAATTAAGGAGCCTGATGGGTTCACGGCGGGCGACACTTCGGGGCCTGCGGGGCCTGGACATCGACCCGCTCCAGGGGACGTCCACAAATGGGACAGCACAACAGTTCCGGGTGGCCGATACGTTGGAGATACTCTTCCGGGGTGATCGGCTCCGGATCTTGTTCGGGAACCTGGTCCAAGTGTTCCCGACATTTGGCCCGCTTGGCCCGGGCCTGAGGGTCTGGGTGGTACAGACCGTAGTAGCGGATCCGATGCTGGCGCGGCTCGGGCATGTGCCAGAGCACGCGTTGGACGAATTGCCGGGGTGCAAGAGTGAAGGTCTTTTTCTTTCCGTCTCTGTGATCGGTATAACCGAACATCACCTGTTTGTCGTTGATGCTGAAGATAGCCTGATCCTTAATCGGTCCGCCGCGGATGTAGCGGGCCAGATAGGTCATTACGCCATTCCCGTGGGGGTAGCGCTCACGGATGTGCACATTCCATTTGACCTTGCGGGCGAGCCGGTCGAATAATTTTTCCAATGACTGAGGTGTCTGACCCCGGGGGCAACTCAACTGCCCTTCGACCAGGGCCTTGCGTAAGCCGGCCACGTACTTGCCCCGAAACAGTTTGCGCACCACCTGGAACGGCAACAAGTAACCACCGGTGACTGGCTTGAAACCTTTTCCATCCCAACCCCCGCCGGTGACCAGGCAGTGCAGGTGAGGGTGACGCGGCATGGTACGGCCCCAGGTGTGCAGGCTGGCGATGATGCCTACCTCGGCGCCCAGAAATTGTTCGTCCTTCAACAATATCTTGAGCGTATCGGTGGCGGTATGGAACAACAGGTCGGCCATCAGACGGGGATTGGCCCACCAGAGATCGATCAGATAGTGCGGCAGGGTGAAGATGGCATGGTAGTGGTCACAATCGAGCAGCCGGGCTTTCTGCTTGTCCAGCCACCGCTCGGTGGCCAGTGCGCCGCATTGGGGGCAGGTACGATGGTGGCAGGCATTGTAGTGAATCCGCTCTATGTGTCCTTCGGGACAGCGCTCGATGTGGCCCCCCATGGCCGCGGTGTGACAGTCCTGGATCGCATGGGCCGCCTTATGCTTGTGCAATGGCTGGGGATGGGCCTTGGCATAGGGCTCGAAGTGCTGCTGGAAGATCTTCTGGAGCGCGGCTTTCATGTCCGGTGATGCCGTTTGTTTATGCCGTTAATTCAATGGGTTGGCAAGACACCAAACATTCCCGCGAAGCGGGTCTGTCCAACGCTCTGGTCAGCGGCCGAAGGTCCGCTGGAGCAGTATTGTTAGCCATTCGCGATTTTTCGACGTTCCTGACGCCTTACAACATCTGCAACATAATCATCCAACTCATCAATGTCCCGCCCTTGCAAGCCACGCAGTCTTTCAGGAAGATCGGCAGGTCCTGTTCTATAGAATATTGGAACTATGTCTTTTTCTAATGCCCACGCTGCTCCCCACTCTGTAATCACCCATTCGCTATTCTTAGAGTTTGGAGAAAATAAAAAACACAACTCACTTGCTTCAATCAGCGCCTGACGTATTGATTCTGAAAAAACTTCACCACTTTTTATTTCTTTACTTGCAAGAAAGCACCTGAGTCCTTCACTCTCTAATGCTTGACGTACCTTCGTTGCAGCACGCTCATCGGAACTGCTATAGCTTATAAAAACATCAAATGCACTTTCCGCCTGTCTTTTGGCTTCCAGGCGTGAGGCTATTCTAGAGATTGACAGTGGCTTAACATAGATGCTTGTAATTCGCAAATGAGCCAACTCAGGAGGGAGCGTTTCAGTTTTTATGCTTCTAAGTTTTGCTTGTGCACTTTCTATACAAGACTTCTTGCTTAAACTTGTGTCTTCCAAAATAAACGATGATGTGCCCGTTTCTTGATGGGGAGCATTCAATTTTGTTCTGTTTGACATCTTCCAAATTACATAGTCATTCAAGTTTTCTAGAACATACGAAAGCACACCTCTACTCGTATCAGGGTAACCTAATCTCTCATAGTCATATGTGGCCTCAAAAAGGTGACTTCTATGGTCAGCAGATATGCTTGCTGCACGTACTGTCATATCTCGTACATCTGTATTTAAAAAAACCAACCATTCTTTTGAGTCAGATGTTTTTCTAGATATGCAACCGACAATTGATGAAAAAAGCCCTGTGCCAACAGAAACCAGAGAGCCTTCGGATTCTCTGTATTCAACACTAAACGGTTCATACATCCATGAATCGTTAGATTTGTCTGCAGACTTGTGAACTGTCTCCTGATGAAAATAAGGAAGCGCCGTATGAGGGATTTCAATTACAGCTTCCTTTAGCTGAATATCCTTTTCATCTCTGAATAGCAGTTCACTAAAGTCTTTTTCTAAAAGAGCTTT
>JAAEOP010000456.1 GCA_024223125.1 Chloroflexota bacterium | reverse complement strand
TCGGCTATAGAATCAGAAGCCCAGGCCCAGGCGTTGATGCTTATGGGCGAGGACCATCGCCTCTTTTACGAGGCATTTAAAGAAAAGGTCCAGCCCAAATTTACAGGTCGGTAAGACCTTACAGAGTCTGGCTGTACGCCATCGATAATGGAAATCAGGAGTGCGGGTTGCAATCCGCACTCCATTTACCACTATTTCATACGAGGAGCACTCATGGAAACAAAAATCATTAACCCATCTTCCCTCCCGGCACCCCGAGGGTTTAACCACGGTATCCTTGTCACCGGCGGCAAACTCCTGTTTCTGGCCGGGCAAGATGCTAGCGACTCAGATGGCAATATTGTCGCTCCCGGCGACCTGGTGGCCCAATTTGAGCAGGTTCTTCGCAACTTTAAGGCCGTGGTTGAAGAAGCCGGGGGCTCCATGCAAAATATTATGAAGCTAAATGTATTTGTCCGTAACCGGGATGATTATGTGGCCAACCTCAAACCACTCGGTAAAGTCTTCCGCACTTACTTTGGCGACCATTACCCGGCCATGGCTCTGTTCGAAGTTTCGGCCTTTTTCCGAGACGAGAACCTGGTTGAGTTAGAAGGTATGGCTGTAATAGAGTAACGTAGCTCAACCATATAACTAATTGCATAGCGCGGTCAAGCCGCAGGTTGCAGGTCTGCAAGTGGCAAGTTTGCAAGTAGGAATAAATACGCCTCCTTTTCCAAACTTGCTCCCATTTAATAATTGGCACATGCAAACTTGCCACATCAAAAAGATTCGCGGGTTACACAAATTTTGTAGGGTATTATTATAATATAAAGGAGATATTCAATGATATTTACAAGTTCATTCCCGGAAGTGGCAATTCCTGATACGGCCCTGACACCGTTTGTGTTGCAGCGAGCCCAGGAATTGGCCGAAAAACCGGCCATTATCGACGGCCCCAGCGGCCGCACGCTCACCTATGGCCAACTGGCCGGCGCCATTCATAAGACCGCCGCCGGTCTGGCCCAACGGGGCTTCAAGAAGGGCGACGTATTTGCCATTTACAGCCCCAATGTACCGGAGTATGCCATTATTTTCCACGGGGTTGCCCTGGCAGGGGGTGTCAATACAACCATCAACCCCCTATATACTGCCGCTGAACTGGCCCATCAGCTCAACGATGCCAAGGCGAAGTATTTGTTGACCATCCCTCTATTTCTGGATAAGGCCCTCGAAGCCGCGGAAAAATCGGATGTCGAAGAAGTGTTTGTCTTTGGCGAAGCTGAGGGAGCCACCCCATTTGCTGCGCTGCTGGATAATGATGCCCCGGTGCCTGAGATTGAGATTGACTCCCAAGAGGATTTGGTTGTATTACCATATTCCAGCGGGACAACCGGTCTATCAAAAGGGGTGATGCTGACCCATCACAATCTGGTATCGAATCTGTGCCAGATTGAACCACCCGGGATCGTAAACGAAAATGATAAGATCATTGCCATTCTGCCCTTTTTCCATATTTATGGTATGGTCGTCATCTTGAATATGGCTCTTTATCAAGGGGCAACCGTGGTGACCATGCCCCGTTTTGACCTGGAACAGTTTCTGCAACTGATGCAGGATCACAGCATTTCGTACGCGCCGCTTGTGCCCCCTATTGTGCTGGCCCTGGCCAAACACCCGCTAGTTGACAAGTATGACCTTTCAAATCTAGAAATGATCACCTGCGGAGCCGCCCCCCTGAGCGAGGACTTAGCCCGCGCCTGTGCCGAGCGCCTGGGCTGCCTGGTTGGGCAAGGTTATGGTTTGACCGAAACCAGCCCCGTGACTCACCTTGCTCCCAAGGATCCGGCCAGAATCAAACATGCGGCGGCGGGTCTTGTCGCTTCCAATACCGAAGTCAAGGTATTAGACATTGAGACGGGCGAAGAGTTAGGCCCCAATCAAGAGGGTGAAATTTGTATGCGCGGCCCTCAAGTGATGAAAGGATATCTCAACAACCCCGACGCCACAGCCGCCTGTATTGACGAGGACCGTTGGTTCCACAGTGGTGATATC
>JAAEOP010000455.1 GCA_024223125.1 Chloroflexota bacterium | reverse complement strand
CTGGAAATAGCCCTGGCCTGTGATTTGCGTTTTGCCGGAGATGGCAAATTCTTTATGGGTTTACCCGAAGCGACCCTGGGGTTACTGCCGGGAAATGGGGGGACGCAGCGTTTATCTCGACTGATTGGGGCCGGTCCAGCCTTGGAACTCATGCTAACCGGACGGACGGTCGCTCCGCAAGAGGCGTATAAGTTGGGAATTATAAACAACGTCTTTCCGGCTGAATCACTTTTGAATGACTCTAAAGCCTATGCTTTGAAAATGGCCACCGGCCCCACCAAAGCGCTGGGGCACATTAAACGCTGTGTTTTTGAAGGAATCGAGAAACCTTTGGCTGATGGCTTAACCCTGGAACGTGAACTCATCGCTGAACTATTTACCAGCGAAGATGCTATCGAGGGTCTGACCGCCTTTGTTGAAAAACGCAAACCTGAGTTTAAGGGGAAGTAATTGGTAAATGGTAATTTGTAATTAATTCTCTTTACTAATGGGCGACATCTACAAAAACACCACCTTCGGCCCATGGAAGCGCGGTTTGCTAAAAGTAGACCGGGAAGAAGATTTTCACCTGCGCCACGGCGAAACCTGGATCCGCAAAATCTGCAAAAGCGAGTCAGGTCGAGAGGAAGTTTAACACGCCGTTAGGATTGGGTGGTGCCTCACGACTTGTGGCAGGCGATAGCCAAAAAACTATTGCGCCGTACTCCCCAATCATTGGGAGTGGTCAAACGCCTGCTGATGGCCGCCACAGAAAGCGATAAAGCCTCGGCTCTATTTCTGGAAAGCTTAGCCCAAAGCATTTTGATAAAAACCGAAGACCACCAGGAGGGACTCCGCGCCTTCCGGGAAAAACGTAAACCAAAATTTGAGGGGAGATAACCGGCGTTGTTTCTCTATTTTTTACAAGGCGTTGCTTTAGCCCTGCCCTCAACGGTGGTCCCCAGCCCGCTAAAAGTGTTTCTGATTTCAGAAGCCCTGACTAACGGTTGGCGCCGAACACTGCCAGCCTGTTTTGCTCCGCTCATTACCGACGGCCCCATCATTATTTTAGCCCTATTAGTTCTGACTCAAACCCCGGATTGGTTCCTGAATATGCTACGGGTATTAGGCGGATTTTTCATCCTATATCTGGCGACACGTATCCTTAGAATTTTAAGAGCAGACAGCCCGGCCCTGAAAGCGCCTGATGAAAAAGTCGCTCGCCAAAACTTTCTTAAGGCCGTAGGCGTTAACGTCTTCAATCCTAACCCCTACATTCTTTGG
>JAAEOP010000454.1 GCA_024223125.1 Chloroflexota bacterium | reverse complement strand
CCACCCCGCTTCATTCGCCCACGCCTACCTTTACTTCAACGCCTACCCCAACCCCTATCTACCATACGGTTGAAAAAGGTGATACCTTATCAGGCCTTGCCCAAACTTACAATGTTAATGCGGCCATTATCAGATTATCTAACAAATCGACCAATTCACTACAGATAGGCCAAGAACTACTCATCCCCGCCAGCCATATTAGCCCCGACATTCCGGTACAAATTCACACCATAACCGGCGGAGACACTTTTGACCGGCTGGCTTTTCTATACGGCTCTACCATCGAAGATGTAACTGCAGCCAATCCCGGCCTAAAACCTACAACGCTGCGAGTCGGCCAACAGGTAATAATTCCCGTAACCGCACCGCCGGTTAACCCTGCCGCCAATCCCCGTTCACCTCAAATCATCAACCCGGATCCCACGCCGTCCAGATTGACCAACTTGCAGCAGCAGACGCTTGAAAAAACCAACGCCCGGCGACAAGCCAACGGCCTTCCTCCCTTACAAGCCGATCCCGAACTGGCCGTTATCGCCCTGGCCCACGCCCAAGATATGATTAAACGCGGATATTTTGCCCACGTTACCCCGGAAGGAATTGACCTGCGCACCCGCTTTGCCCAACACGGCGTGGAGGCTAACTGGGTTGGTGAAAATATACAATTCAATATGCGACCT
>JAAEOP010000453.1 GCA_024223125.1 Chloroflexota bacterium | reverse complement strand
TCCGGCCAATAGCGAGGTGATCGATACGGTGCCGCTGGGTGGCGCCGACGATGCCAGGGCAGCCGTTGATGCGGCCAAAGCGGCTTTTGGGGCGTGGGCCGGCACCGCCCCCGATCAACGGGCTGCATTGCTGCGGGCTATGAACCCAAAAAGATATGGCGTGATTATGCCCTTTCCGGTAGGGGTGTCGGTGGGAATTGTACCGTGGAACTTCCCAATTACGTTGATGGGCACCAAAGTTGGCCCAGCGCTGGCGGCCGGTTGTCCGCTCATCATTAAACCGGCCAGCGCCACGCCTTTGACAACGATAAAGATTATTGGCCTGCTCAATGAGGCCGGGTTGCCGCGGGGAACATCCCGGAAGACGAAGGTATGGACAAAGGATACTTCTATAATCCGGCTGTCGTAGCCAATGTGTCTGAAGATAGCCGCTTGGTGACTGAAGAGGTCTTCGGACCGGTGCTTCCCGTGTTCAAGGTGTCAGACCTGGACGAAGCCATTGCCAAGGCCAATGCCGGTGCCTGGGGACTGGGGGCATCGATCTAGACTAATAACATGAAGTGGGCCAATCAGGCTGCCCGCGAGGTTGAAAGCGGGATGCTGTGGGTTAACCAGATTCATTACGGCTACGACGAGATGCCTTTTGGCGGGGTCAAGGCCAGTGGTATTGGTCGCGAACATGGACCGGAGACTCTGGACTATTATCTTGAATCCAAGAGTGTTGTTTTTGGCGGACTTGATTGATTTTGGTTTTAGACTGCCGATTTTGGATTGATGTTTCAATCCACAGGCAAATCGCAAATCCAAAATCTAAAATTGTAATAATGGAGATAACCAATGTCAGACGCTTATGTAAATTTATCAAAAGAAGGGGCTTTGGGACTTATCACGATTGACCGTCCACCAGCCAACAGTTATGACCTGAAATTTATGCAAGATTTGAATGCAGCAATTGATGGTGTGGGCACCGATAACGAAATAAAAACAGCCCTGGTCATCAGTGCCTCAAAGAAATTTTTCTGTGGTGGGGCCGATATTAAAGCTTTTCTGGCCAACACCCCTGATGAAAACATTCGGATGGTCCACTTTGCCCATCGGGCCTTATCTAAAATTGCCCGTATTCCAAAAATATTCATCGCGGTCATCAATGGCCATGCCATGGGGGGAGGCCTGGAAATAGCCCTGGCCTGTGATTTGCGTTTTGCCGGAGATGGCAAATTCTTTATGGGTTTACCCGAAGCGACCCTGGGGTTACTGCCGGGAAATGGGGGGACGCAGCGTTTATCTCGACTGATTGGGGCCGGTCCAGCC
>JAAEOP010000452.1 GCA_024223125.1 Chloroflexota bacterium | reverse complement strand
CGCTAACTACATTTGGGCATGACGTTTATCCCAAATTCTATGTTCACATTAAATATGTTCGGTAGTGAGAAACATGCGGAAATTGAGCAAGAGCTGCAAACAAACCAGGCCCGATTAACCAGTGTGACGGCTCGTTTGCAGCAAATTAGCAGCAAGGCCAGCCCTCCTCCTATGAAACTGTGGTAAAGTCGGTATCGGCTTAGACCATTGCCTCTATTCGACAGGTGGTGCCGAATTCTATCGTATCGGTCTGTCGATTGTAGATGTCTCAGACCCGACCGATCCGGTTGACGTTGGCTTGTATGATTCACCAGAACCTATTCAGGATGTGGCCATGGCGGGTAGTTATGCCTATGTTGTTGATGCGGCCGTTTTACGAGTAAACAGCCCTGGCATTCCCACGCAGAGCGTGGGAACGAGAGTAAAAATTCAACCCTTCAACACCATCCTTAACGCCGGTACTGTGCTGAGTATAGCGCGCCCCTGTATATTTTGTGACAGCTTCTCTTGCCTTACCAGCCCGGATACCTTCCAAGTATAAGTTCTTGGCGTTTTCTAATTTCTTGCCCATGCTTATCTCCTATGAAACCCTGTTCCGGGGGTTTCATACCGGGCGTCTGGCGTGGAGAAGAAAGTGGAGGGACACCCCCCACACCCCCCGCGCCATCGGCGGCTCCTTTTTTAGCCCACTAATGCTTGCAAATACATGGTACTTAATTACTCAAAACAGGTTGTGATTTAGGTTTTTTCCAAAAACGCACGATCAAATAAACCCCGGCGCCTATTGCCAGTAAGCTTACGATTAGACCGCTGAAATTGGAAATAAACTCGCTAATGAGTTCCCATTGGTCGCCAAAAGTGTAACCCAATCCGCCATACAGGGCAATCCAGGTTACTTCACCAGCGATGTCGAACAGTAGAAATTTTAAGAAGGGATAACCGCTGCTCCCAGCAATCAGGTTGGTGGGGATGGCTAGCGGCGTCACCAGCCAGCGTGTCAAATAGATGGCGATGCCCCCGCGCCGCTCAAAGTAATCCCGTGCCTTTTGCCATGTGGCTGATTGTCCAAACCGTCGTTCTATCCAGCCATGAGCAAACCGTCCAACGCCGTAAACAACCATATCGCCGGTCACCGCTCCTACTAACGCTAACAGTGGCGTGGTGTAGACATCCAGCAATTCCTGCCGGATAAACGCACCGGTAGCAATCACGATGAGCGTGCCCGGCACCGGTAAGCCTAATGCCCCCACCAACAGGGCCACCGCCACTACCGGCGAGCCGTATTCGATAATCCAAGTGAGCATCAGTGTACTTAGATCCAAATCGGTCATTGTGAAGGCTCCTCATAACTGTCTATAATTTGCTGAAGCTGCTCAACCAGAACTTCTTTCCCAAGCTCATAACCGGTTACTTCTATAAGGCGGCTCAGCGGCATAAAGGCGTGTCCATCCATCGGGATACCGATTTGCTCAAAAATATATTCGGGTGGGATGCCAGTGCTGTTGGCAATATATTGAATATTCATCCATGCGTCAACCTCATCTTCCGCCAGCCCGGTAACAACTGGATTATTGTGGTACTTGAGAATCGCATCGCGCAGCCTGATTATGATGACCGGTTGGTCATCTATCCAGCCAACACTAAACTGTTCATTGAGTCGCCCTATCGGTGATTCACTGTTGACCCGATTCATCTCCATTCCAATTTCTTCAAAGAGAAATGCTTGGGGTACGGTGTAGGCTACTGCAATGTAACGAATGTTCATCCAGGGTTGGAGAAGGTCAACGTCGGGGTTGCCGGCATCAAAATTGTATTGATGGGCAAATTCCATTTCCCGGTAGGCGTCATACACTCCCTCTGCGTAGCGGGATGCAAAAAACAAGCCCCCCACAATCAGGGTTAACCCCAAAATCAGGGGGAATGCTCTTGATTGAAGAAATTTTTTCATACATGTCTCCTGTAAAAATAGCGTTTTTCAGGAGTCCAAACTACAGTTTGGACTCCTGATTTTCATTCGCTTTGTCGTCCTGAAAAGACTGTTACACTCCCTTGAAATACATGTCTCATTCTTAAGGCAATTTTGATAAGCCATAAAACAAGCGCAGTCAACAAGCCGCCAACACCCATTCCCAAAGCTACTTTGATAAATGGGAGAACAAATCCTACAATAGCGGATGGGGGTTCGGCATGTTCACCCGCTTCAGTTTCAGTCATCTGTTCCATGTCTTCCCGTTCGTGGCCAGGGTTGGAGCGAATAGTGTTGGCCCAATCGGTTTGAGCCAGAGGTAGCATGAATAACGATGATAAACAGAAAAGGTTACAATTTGCGGTAGCAGCCGTCGTACTCCTGGTTATTGGTTTGGGGGTAATCTACATCTTCTCGGGTTCAAAGACATGCCGCCCGCCTTATCAAGGAGATCCACTGTACGGACAATACTTTCAAAAAGTGGTATCGCCAAACAGAAAGTATGTAGCCATTACGGCCAGGGCAGACAGTCACGGATGCAGCTTTTTTAAGGTCCACGCTTGTGATGACTCGATTGAACCCTACCCTGTTGAGGATTGTCATTTGAGCATCTTTCCGGCAGAGTCGCCGCATATCGCTGCGGATTTACAAAGGCGTTTTTTCCAATCTTGCGCACAAAGAGACCGGCTTTAGTCAGATGTTCAATTGCCATATCACTAAAGCCATGCACCAAGACAAACAAAGGATCTGCCGTTTGCAGTTCATCACGTAAATCGGCGGTGAGATAGGCCGGTAGAAAAAATCTCAACGCCGCTTCCGAGAAAAAATTGAGCGCTGTGTAATGGCTGTCGAGTAGCGCAAGATCGATTGTTTGCCAGTCAGTCTTGCCCTTGAAAGGCTCAATCTCTTCGTAAGGTTCACCACCCTCAAAACTGCCCTGGAGAAAATTGTCCCCCGGATACTCGTTCTGCCCAAACGCTGCCTGGATTTCTTTGATCACACGCTCTTTGTCGTTCATATCGGTTTCAAGCACCAATGCAGGCGCTAATACTCAAGCCGTTCTCTGATCTCGTAATGCCTCGTAATCTTCACCGGCAAATTGCTTGACCGCCTGCCGGGAGTCGAACCACATAATGGTGATGAACCCCACCTCATCAAAGCCCCCTTCCTCAATCACCAGCATATTGTTGCTTTGCGAGGTGGTTTGGGGGAGTTTCGCCACCTGCCCAAGTTGCTGCATCAGGGCTTGGTTTTGCTTGTTCCGGATGCTCTGTAACAGTTATCCTCAGTGGATCCAATTTTTAACGCTCCAAGCAGCAACTTTTCCCCATCGATCTCCGATCTCATTGGCGATGCTCAAAGCGTCTTCAAAACATTTGATCGCTTGGTTGACTTGTCCTAAACGCTTCAAACAATGGCGGCAAATGACGTAAACTTGATTAAACTTTAATCTTTTTCATCTCAGGATCATAGAATGGACGCAAAGAAACTTCAGCCGGGTAAATAGTCCCGGCGATTTCGACTTCCCATTTCCCTTTAGCGATATAGCCGGCATTTATAGGTTCACCAGCTTCGATCATAAATAATCCTACAGCTCCACCCAGAGAGAATCCGTATGAGCCTGCTCTAACATAGCCCACCGCTTTTCCATTTCTTTTGACAACTTCAGCGTGAAATAAAAATGGTTTGGGATCCTTCACTAACACCTGCGCCAGACGTCTGGTCATTGGCCCCTGAGCTTTCTTCTTAATAACGGCATCTTTACCGATGAATCCGCCCGGCTTATTCAAATCAACAAAAAAGCCTAATCCAACCTCAAATGGGTCGTCAGTG
>JAAEOP010000451.1 GCA_024223125.1 Chloroflexota bacterium | reverse complement strand
CCAAAAATTTCACCAAAATCAGCCCCTATTGTCGCAGGCTGACGACTTTTTCGACAGCCTGCTAGTGGCATATGGCCCAGATAAGAATATGCCTTGGAAAGGTATAAGCCATCAAATCGCGGTATATCCTGATGAGCAAGCCGCTTCGTTAGCATATCCAAAATGGGAAGAACAGTGGTTCACTTACGCATCAGAATCGCTTTCTTCCACGTATCACCCTAGAACGGACGATGTATTTCGATACGAATATATAGAGATGCCTATCGATGATTCATGGATGCGCTCGTATACCTACTTGCAAAGACATGATAATTTAATTATTCTCGTGCTTGCAAATATTGATGGTCAGTATTTGACACAAGATGACTTTGAACAGGTTTTGGAAAAGTTAGACCAAAAGCTACAAACCTGGCAGCCTTGAAATCCAGGTTCGCGTTATGCCCCATCAAGATAGCAAAACTTAAAATATAGGGATATATTCAAAATGAGAAACGAGGAAACTAGGCTACTTATTTTTACAGGGATCTTTCTGCTATCTCTTTTGGGATTTATGGGTTTCGTCATCAAGTATCGTTTTAACACTTATCATCAGTTAATACGTCAAAAGCAATTAAATTCGGAGCGCTATCTGAATTTAATTCAACCTGTTCCCATTAAACACGCGATAATATTAGGTGTTTTGATTTTTATAGCAACTAGCTCGGGTTTTGCAACAATACTATCTTCAGTAAATCTATTTACCTGGAGTATGTTTTTCAATTTATCCAAAGTAGCATTCGCCATTGCAAGCGTTTCGACCCTCATCATATTTTTTCACGCCAGAGTACTCAACAAAATTTTTCAGAGGCTTAATGAAAGAAGGTAGCACATTACAACACCTTCGCTTCGCAGCGCGTTTCCCGGAGCCCAGGCGGCGGGGTCGCCGGGAAGCTAACGGCCTGCCCCAAACTGTGCGGCAGCCAAAACCTTCGTGTTTTCCTTTGTGAACTTCGTGGTTAAATTCTTTTTGATTTTGGCTTGTCCAGGTTAGGTTTTGAGAACTCTGAAACCCTATGACCAGTGAGAGTCACCTGACTTACCTGCCAATATTTACGGTATTACCTGTTTAGGCAATCCCAAGAAAATAATGATCCCGAAGGCTTCTCTGCCTCCACAGCTTGAGCGGCGCCAATGGCTTCTGGAGAGGGATTGCTTAAGCTTTTCCAGCCTATTTGGGCCAAGTTTCTGGGGAATGAATTTTTCTGTTTGGCAAATTTAGGATCATTTAAAAATTGGAAAAGCCTTACCTTATCTACCTGTCTACCTCCCCCCTCTCCCCGCGCAAACCCCCGCCAACAACCCACACGATCCCCATCAGCAGCGTGACCACCGCCATCCCCCACAGCATTTGCGGGATGGTTGTGGCTGTGTTGTCAAACAGCCAGCCGCCAAAGGCCGCGCCAATCGCGTTCATCAGCGTGAGCAGCGCAAACTCCGTGCTGAACACCCGCCCCCGCACCTTGTTGGGCACCAGCGTCAGCAGCAGTTGCGTCGAAAACACCCACGTGACCGCAACCCCAAGCCCACGGAAAAACGTCCCCGCCAGCACAATCCAAAAATTAGACAGCGTAGACACAACCAAAAGCCCGCCGGCGGCAATCACGTATCCGCTGGCAATCGCCCGGCGCAGCAGTTTTTCATCATCCCTGGTGAACCACCGCGCCACAATCGGGCCAAAGCCCGTCCCCACCCCCACCACAGCATACATCACCCCCAGGCTCGTGCTGCCCCCCTCCCCCATCACAAACACCTCGCTCGTCAACTGCACCTGAATAATCTGAAACATACTGGACACCCCCAGCGCCATCCCCGCCTTTTGCAGCCCAATCAAAAACACCGGGCGGTGCTGGTTCAAATACCGCAGCCCTTCCGTAATCTGTGAGAAAAGGGCGACCCCGCCGCGCACCGGCACGTCATCCGCTGTAGGCGGTTCATATTTCACCTTAAGGATAAAATATGCCGATAGCAAAAACGTCAGACTGTCAATCACGAAGGCGGGCTGAATACCCCACTCCCCGGCCACCAGCCCCCCCAGCGCCGCGCCCAGCGCCAGCATGGTCGACCACGTCGAAGCGCCCAGCGCGTTGGCCGCGCCCAGCTCCCCCGGCGT
>JAAEOP010000450.1 GCA_024223125.1 Chloroflexota bacterium | reverse complement strand
TCTGGGGAATTTTGGGGCCGGCCATTTGTGGACGCTGCCATTGACGCCTGGAGAAACCTTATCATTGCCAGCCGAGCCATTTATGCCTGAGCAGCTTGGCGTAGCCATGGAACCATTAAACAATGTCAAAATCGGCAACCCGTTCGACCTCACATTTGACATCGATGGCGTGCCAGTTGTCAGCGATGCCACCGCAAATGGGGTGGCCAAAGAAACGCCGCAGGGGAAGACCCGTTTTTTCCATCGCTTTGATGAGTTGACCAATCCAAACAATGAAAAACTGACGATTGACCCCGTGCCAACGGGCATTACTCGTGTCGAGGCGGAATATTATGTCACCTTGTTTGGCGGCTGCCCGTACCCGCTTGGGGGAGGGGAACTGGTTGCCATCAGCGAAGCGCGAACACAGCGTACTGTCGTTGACAATTTGAACATGCCGATTGATGTAATACAGGATGGGAAGGGTGTGATTTGGGTGCTGGAATTTGCCACTTTCACGCCAGACGCTTCCTGCTTTTCCGGCATGGGATATCAGCAAAATACAGGCGTACTCAGCCGCTTGAATGCAGACGGCACATTGGAGCCTGTGGTCACAGAGTTGAATTTTCCAGGGTCGGCGCTGCCTATTCCGGATGGGAGTTTTTACATTACGGAGGTGTTCAACGGCCGTATCCTCCACATCACTTTTGGCCCCGCCGATGAAGAAACGGCCATTTCGCCAACAATCCCTACACTCGGCATCAATGAGCCAACCTACCATGAAATTGCAGATATGGATGAGGCATTAGCGACCATTATCCAACGCCACAATCTCACCCCAAACCCAGGCCTTGATTTGCTTGAAGGAGACACGCCAATGGCAAAATTAGGACAAGATTTGTTCTTTGACCCAATCTTGTCCGGCGATCTTAATATCTCCTGCGCCACCTGCCATCATCCATCATTGGCAATGGCAGATGCGCGTGTGTTACCCATTGGCACAGGTGGCGCAGAACTTGGGCCGGCGCGTGATTTTGTGACCCAGGTGACGTTGGGACCAGATGCAAGTATGCCCCGTCAGCAAGTGGGAACGCTTGATCCCACAACGGGAAATGTCACCGTCGTCAACCCATTTATGGGCCAATTTGTGCCCCGCAACAGCCCTACCGTCTTAAATGCCGCCTTGCTTCCCATGCAGTTTTGGGATGGGCGAGTGGAAAGCTATGCGTTGGGGGAAGATGTTTCCACGCAGGAAGCAATGGTCAACAGCTTCGAAATGAGCGACGCATTGGCGGCGCAGGCGTTATTCCCCATCACCAGTATGCACGAAATGGCGGGAGCGACGTTGGGTGATTTGGCGCCGCAGGAGATTCGGAATGTGTTAATTACGCGATTGTCGGCGATTCCAGATTACCAAACTCGATTTACGCAACTTTTTGGCACAGACAAAATAACGGCCGTTCACGTTGCCACTGCTATTGGCGCATTTGAGCGTCGTTTTATCTTTACAAATTCGCCCTGGGATGATTTTTTGAATGGAGATGAGGATGCGCTCAACGAGCAGCAAAAACGGGGCGCGCTCCTCTTTTATGGGGAGTTAAATCTACAGGTCAACTGCGTTCAATGTCACGACGGCGACCTGTTTACCGATTTGGATTACCATAATTTGCTCGCGCCGCAGTTAGGGCCAGGGAAGGGGTTTGGCGAAAACGGCCGCGAAGACTGGGGGCGCAGTCTCGTCAGCTTCGACCGTCGGGATCAATACGCCTTTCGCACCCCTAGCTTGCGGAATGTTGCCCTCACCGCTCCTTATTTTCACACCGGCGCTTATGCCACGCTGGAAGCTGTCATCGGCCATCATGCCAATATATGGGAAAGCGCCGCCAACTATGATCCCAGCGCCCATTTGCCCCCTTCTTACTACAGCAGTGTACGGCCGTTTAATCCCGAAACACAAGGTCACTCGGCCGCACCCCCGTTGCAAAATGGTCTTCCCCTCAACGAACAGGATGTAGCCGATTTAGTTGCCTTTTTGCATGCGCTCACCGACCCGGCGGCCGTAGATTTGAGCGCCTTTGTACCAGCGGCCGTTCCCAGCAACCTACCGCTTGACCCATTACCCGATCTAGAACAGGTGGCCCGTGCTCTGGAAAGGGGAGATGCACCTCCTGCCAATTCACAGACGGAAACCCCGGATGACCCAGCCTCTCCATTTGGCTGGCAGTTCGCCAATGTCACCGCAGAGGTTGGACTCGACTTCCGGCATGGCGCATTTGCCAACGCCTTTTATGAAGACCCGGCAGCGATGATGGGCGGCGGCCTTTGCTGGCTCGATTACGACAATGACGGCTGGCTCGATCTCTATCTGATCAACAGCTACGCGGAAGAAGAAGTTGATTATTGGCAAAACAATGGCGGCTTGCCCCGCAATGGATTGTTTCGGAATGATAACGGCCGTTTTCAAAACGTCAGCAGCCAATCCAACAGCAACCTGGCATTACGCGGTAACGGCTGTGTTGCCGCCGATTTTAACGGGGATGGTTGGACAGACATCCACATCACGGCCGATGTCCCCAACAAATTATTGTGGAACAATGGAGATGGTACGTTTAGCGAAGGGGGCGCCGCTGCGGGCATTGACACACCGGAATGGAACAGCGCGGCCGTTGTAGCTGACTTAAACTTAGACGGCTGGCCTGATCTCTTTGTGGGCAGTTTCATTGACCTCGACAATCCCGTTCCCCGTCCTTCCGGCGCGTTTCCGCAGGATTATTTTGGTCTGCCCGATCATTTGTATATGAATAATGGAGACGGCACATTCCGGGAAGTAACAGAACTGGCTGGCCTTGTACGTGAAGAGCGAGCGTTGGGCGCCATTTTTAGCGATGTAGATAATGACGGCGATTTGGATTTGTACATTGCCAATGACGGGCAAGCCAATCGACTCTATTTGTATGAACTGCTGCCCAACGATCCCGAAAATCTCGGCTTTCGCTTTGTGGAAAAAACGCAGGAAGCGGAAGTGGGGGATACTGGCAGCGGCATGGGCGTCACGGGCGGCGATTATGATAATGACGGCCAGTTTGACCTCTTTGTTACCAATTGGGAGGCCGAATTAAATGCGATGTACCGAAATGAAACGGCCGCTAACAACTCGATCAATTTCCGCTACAGCACCTACCGCATCGGGATGCGTGGCCTGGGTAATAATATGACTGGCTGGGGGACGGCGTGGGCAGATTTTGACCATGACACGGATTTGGATTTGTTGACAGTTAACGGCCGTGTTCCTGTCAGCAATTGGGAAACCGACCCTGAATTGGTTCGGCTGTATGGTAATCGGCTGGCCGAGGGACATCCTGGCGAATATCGGGAATGGACGCAGTTGGTCGGCTTGAAAGAGGTTGGTACACTGCTGTCACGCGGCAGCGCGGTGGCTGATTTTGACAATGACGGCGACCTGGATGTAGCGATTAACCAGATTGGGCAAACGGCCGTTATTCTGCGTAACGACGGCGGCAGCGAAACGGGTAACTGGCTGGAAATTGGCTTTGATGGGTTTTATCCGGGCACGGCCGTTATGCTCACCTTGCCCGATGGGCGGCAAATCATGCGTGAATGGCATACCGGCAGCAGCTATCTTGCCTCTGAAGACCCGCGTCTTCATTTTGGTCTTGGGGATGTGGAAACGGTTCCCATAATAACTGTCCGTTGGCCTGATGGAAGCAACGCTCAACTAGACGATATTGCTGCTAATCAACAAATAGATTTGATTCCAGAAAATCGTTAAGTCATCATTTACATCGTCTCCATTAGCGTCGCTCATCTTTAGCTCGCCGAAGTCATACTGCAAAGATTGGATGTGTTTTACGGCCGCTGTATACGTGCCTGACGCCGCACTGGTAATGGTGAACGCTCCGCTGGCGCTCATTGTTGGTGTGAAGGTGTAGGTTGGCGTAACATTGTTCTTGGCATAGAACTGAGACTCGTCCATAGTGCACGGTCGCTGGTGTCATCAAACCCAGATTGGAATGACGATGCTCATTGTTGTACCGGACGGGTGAGATCGCGGTCATATACAAAAAAGGTTGGATTTTTTTGCCCGCCAGTAACAAAAACGTTATGTAGGTTCCTCTCCACTATTTAACAACAAGTGGGCAACCACGGCCGTCCACCCCGTCTGATGACTGGCGCCGATGCCGGCCCCGTTGTCACCGTGGAAGTATTCGTAAAAGAGGATGTGGTCGCGCCAATGGGGGTCTTGTTGGAAGAGGTCTACGCCGCCGTTAAACGGCCGTTTCCCCCCCTCTCTCCGCAAAAAAATATCACATAATCTTTGGGAGATGTTTTGTGCGGCCGCGCCTAAAGTCATCATCTGGCCGGAGTGGGCCGGGTATTCCACCTGGAAATCATCTCCAAAATAATGGTGATACTTTTGCAGTGATTCCACCATCAGGTAGTTCAGCGGCAGCCAGATAGGGCCGCGCCAGTTGGAGTTGCCGCCAAACAGGTAGGTGTTGGATTCGGCCGGTTGGTAATCAACCGTATATGTTTGGCCGCTTTCTTGAATTTGGTACGGCCGTTCTGCATACTCCTGACTCAAAGAGCGCAACCCATAATTGGATAAAAACTGCGCTGGATCAAACATCCGTTGGCTGATGCGCTGTAATTTGTCGGGACTGAGGAGGGAGAGCATGAGACGGCCGTTTTGCCCCCGTTTCTGCATGAAGTTTAACTGAGTCATTAACTGCGGCCGGTACTGCATAAACCAGCGGGTGCGGCGGGCAAAGCGAGGCAGTTGGGTCATGATTTGGGGGTCAAATGTGTGGACGGCAAACAGCGGAATCAACCCCACAAAGGAACGCAGACGTAACGGGGTGTGACGGCCGTCGCGGTGATGAATCATGTCATAATAAAAACCATCTTCATCGTCCCACAAACCCCCTTCCGTACAGGGTGCATTGATGGCATTGGCAATAAAGATAAAATGCTCAAAGAATTTGGTGGCTACATCTTCATAGGCTGGTTTGTGGCGGGCCAGTTCCAAAGCTATGGCCAGCATGTTCAGGCAGTACATCCCCATCCAGGCTGTGCCGTCTGCCTGATCCAAATGCAAGCCTTCCGGCAGCGGTTGGCTGCGGTCAAAGACGCCGATATTGTCTAGCCCCAAAAAGCCACCCTGAAACACATTGTTGCCATCTGCATCTTTACGGTTGACCCACCAGGTAAAGTTGAGTAGCAGTTTGTGGAATACTTTCTCCAGAAATTCCAGGTCAGCCTGGCCGGTTTGGTCACGGGTAATTTGGTAGACGCGGTAACAGGCCCAGGCGTGAACGGGTGGATTGACATCGCCAAAAGCCCATTCGTAGGCCGGAATCTGGCCGTTGGGATGCATATACCATTCGCGCAGCAGCAAGATGAGTTGGCGTTTGGCCCACTCTGGATCAATCATGGCGATGGGCAGGGTGTGGAAGGCTAAATCCCAGGCAGCAAACCAGGGATATTCCCATTTGTCGGGCATGGAAAGTACATCCAGGTTGTAGAGATGGGTCCAGTCGCGGTTACGGCCGTGTTGTCTTTGTTCCGGCGGTGATAGACTGGCTGGGTCTCCCTGCAACCACAAATCAACAGCGTAATGGTAAAACTGCTTGCTCCACATCAACCCGGCGAATGCTTGCCGTTGTACGCGCCGTTCATCTTCACTGAAATGGGTTGGGGCGAGGGTATCATAAAAAGCGTTGGCCTCCTCGATTCGCTGCTCGAACACGGCCGTAAAATCAGCAAAAGGCTCACGCTGCGCCACTGTCGTAAAACGGATGTGGACTTCAACGCTTTCTCCGGGCGGGATATTGAATTGGTAATGGGCGGCCGCTTTGCTGCCTGTTTTTTGGGAATTGGTTTGATGGGCACGGCCGTTGACCACCGCTTCATGGATGCCATCCTTCACATACGGGGATGGGTTGGGTACGCCAAACAGCGACTCCATGTTGCTTTCATTTTCTGTGAAGTACAGGTTGGGCGTGTCGGCCACATACCACCACCGTTCCCCCAAATGGCGATGGTGGCTGACAATAGCGCCGTCGTCGATCTGGCGCAGTTCCGGTTTTTCGCGTTCATATCCCCACGACCAATCATTGCGAAACCAGATATGGGGCAGAATGTGCAGTGGGGCAGGGTCGGGGCCGCGATTGACGGCCGTCACCCGGCACAATATATCTTCTTCATCCGCTTTAGCGTATTCAATGGTGATGTCGAAGTAACGGCCGTCACGGAACACATCTCCCAGCACATCAATCAGTTCAAATTCGGGCTGGTCTTTGCGGCGACGGCCGTTTTCTTCTACCAATTGCTCATACGGAAAACGTACTTGGGGATATTTGTATAGCATCTTCATGTAAGAGTGGGTCGGGGCGCTGTCCAGGTAATAGTAATACTCCTTCACATCCTCCCCATGATTCCCTTGCGAACCCGTCAAGCCAAAAAATCGTTCCTTTAAGATGGGATCTTGTTCATTCCAAAAAGCCAGCGCCAGACAGATGTTTTGAAGACGGTTGCAAACGCCGCCAATGCCATCCTCGTTCCAGCGGTAAGCGCGGCGGTGTGCCTGCCAGAAATCGAAATAATCCCACGCTTCACCGCTGGCGCTGTAATCTTCGCGCACTGTGCCCCAGGCACGGTCACTGACGTAAGGCCCCCAGTTTTTCCAGTCAGCTTTTCGCGCTTCGGAAGCGGCTAATCGTTTGTGTTCGGCCGTTTGATAATTTGTCATCTTGCACCTGACCCGTGTCATCAATCAAAGATTACGCAGATTTCGCAGATATTTGCTTTTAATCTGTGAAATTCGCCTGCGTCTGGAATTGTATTTTCAACCTTGTTTCCCTTATCCATGACAACTGTTGCGCTATTTGTGACTGTTGTTTGACGGCCGATAGCCATCAGCAGACAATTGACCGCTATGAATTATTACCGAATAGTATACTTCAACCTGTACCTTTTCTTACTGTTGGGGTGTGGTGGGGCAGTGGCAACGGCCGTACCGTCCACCCAAACGTCTTTCCCTACCATGACGGTATCAGCCACAGCGACAGGCGTGCCTAGCCCAACCTCAACGCCCACCAACACATCCTCCCCTGTACCAACCAATCTTCCGCCTCCTTCCATAACCCCTCAACCAACGGATACCTCATCGCCTACGCCCAACCCATCCTCCACCACAGAAATAGTTGACCGTACTTGCCCCAATCCACCGCTAGTGAAGCCAGATTATTTGCATGGCTATCTGGCTGCCCAGCCGTGGCCGACGCCAGCCGCACCTGCACTGAGCGGAGCCGAAGCGGCCGTTTCTCCGCCCAACTTTCCCTTCATAGATCCTCTTGCCGACGGCCGTAAACCGATTGCCCAGGCTTACTATCCGTATGGTTGGGATGGAGACGGTCGTTTTCTACTACACAATGGGGCTGATATGCCGGAACTGTTGGGGACGGCCGTGCTTGCTGTGGCTGATGGTACAGTCGTCGTTGCCCAATCCGACGCCGAAGAGTTGTATGGTTGGCGCTGTGACTGGTACGGTCAACTGGTTGTGTTGCAGCTAGATGATTTGTGGCAAGGGGAACCGGTCTATGTGTTGTACGGCCATATTCGCAATATTCAGGTGGAACCAGGACAGCGAGTGGAGCAGGGGGAAACGGTGGCTGAGATTGGGATAGAAGGGGTTTCCACTGTACCCCATCTGCATCTTGAAATTCGCATAGCCAATAATAGTTTTACCAACACACACAACCCAATGCTATGGTTACAGCCGGTCGCGGAAAGCGGGGTGTTGGGGGGCAGATTGGTGGACCCGGAGGGACGGTCGTGGCAAGGTATCCGCGTCACGCTCATTGATAGCTCTGGCGAAGAAGCCCAATTCATCAGTACGTTTACCTACCTGGATGATCCGCAGCATATGATAAACCCGGATGCGGCCGTGGCCGAAAACTTTGTCTTTGCTGATATGGTTCCGGGAAATTACACACTCCACGTCCGGGTGCAGGGGGTGGATTATCGCCAGCCGGTACAAATCCGCACTGGTGAACTGACCATTGCCGAAATTATCACTGCTCCTTATCAGACCCCCACACCGAATAGCGGTGATTAGGCGCTTACGCACCAAGATCGACAAAAATTGTCGATAACACGGCTAAATGTTTTTACATATTTGAGTCACGGCCGTAATGCTCTATACTCCTTTCCATGCAACAACGAGACATTTTCCGCTTTTGGCTGCCCCTTTTTGCCAGTTGGCTTTTAATGACGGCCGAAGGGCCCATCGTCAGCGCCACCATCAACCGCCTGCCCAACGAAGTGGTGATGCTGGCCGCTCAGGGCATCGTCGTTGCCTTGTCGGTGATGATTGAAAGTCCCATCATTAACCTGCTGGCCACATCTACCGCCCTGGTAAAAGATCGCGCCTCCTTTTTACTAGTGCGCCGCTTTACGATTCATTGGATGATTTTGTTAACGGGAATTACAATTTTGATTGCCTTTACGCCGGTGTTTGATCTGGTAGTGGTGCAGATGATGAGTGCGCCGCCGGAAGTTGCTTTCTGGGTACGGCCAGGGATGCAAATCATGACTTTCTGGAGTGCAGCCATTGCCTGGCGACGTTTTTTGCAAGGGGTACTTATCCATTTTGGACAGCCCAGTAAAATGGCCTGGGGCACATTGATTCGACTGTTGACTTCGGGAGGGACGGCTATTTTGCTAGGGGTATACTTTGATTTGCCGGGTGTCATTATCGGAGCTACAGCTTTAATGGTAGGGGTCGTTGCGGAAGCGCTGTTTGCCACAATTGCGGTACGGCCGCTGTTGCATCACCAACTCAGCCCTACCGCTCCTGCTGCCGATGAGGATGTTCTGACCTACTCCGAGCTTTTCTGGTTCCATTTGCCGCTGGCCGGAACCAGCCTGATGATTTTGCTGGTGCAGCCCCTCATCACATCCAGTCTGGCCCGGCTAGACAAACCGACCCAATCATTAGCCGCCTGGCCGGTGCTGTTCCAGATTTTGCTGATGGCTCGTGCGGCCGCCTTTGCCTTGCCTGAAGCGGTTATTGCCTTGAGCAAGGGTACAACCAACTTTAGCCCCCTGCGTCGCTTTACCGGGTCGCTCACCCTGGGTGTGACGCTGTTTATGGTGCTTTTTACCTTTTCCCCTTTAGCTAGCTTTTACATTTTTGTCATCCAGGATATGACTGAATCGGTGGGGGAATTGGTGCAATTAACGTTAGTTTTCTATTTGCTTTTTCCTGGTATGACGGTAGTGGGGATGTGGCTGCGCGGGGTGTTGATCAACGGTCGTCAAACTACCGACGTGAATGTGGCCATGGGGATCAATTTGGCGGTGACGGTCGTTGTCTTGGGGATTGGTTTGGCGCTGCATCTGCCCGGTCTGCCCACCGCTGCCGCTGCCTTAAACCTGGCTGTTTTTTGCGAAATTATCTATCTGGCCTGGCGCACACAGCGCATTGTGCCGATCAGGTTGTTCAGTTTTAGTCGCCCTAAACCCCGGCCCATAATTTAAGTTAGCCCGATTTTGCAAATCGGGTGGCGATTTTGCAAATCGCCCTACATTTTGTAGAAGAGGTACTTATGATTGAAATATTGCAACTCCCCTTAGGCCCTTTGCAAACCAACTGTTATATTCTTATTTGCCAGGAGACGATGCAGGCGACCGTAATTGATCCGGCGTGGGACGGCCGTAACATTGCCGCCACCCTCACCGAAAAAGGGGTTGACCTGACCCACATTCTCATCACCCATTCCCATTTTGATCATGTCGGTGGTCTGGCCCAGCTTAAAGAGGAAGTTCCCGTGCCTATTTATATGCACTCTGAAGATGTGCCTATGTTGCAGCAGTCTCCCATGTCGGCCGCTTTTTTTGGCATGACTATCCCCACACCCCCCCCGCCAGATAATCTAATCAATGAAGGAGATGTCATTGAAGTGGGCAGGCTCAAGTTGGATGTTTTGTTTACGCCCGGCCATGCCCCCGGTCACGTTTCCTACTATCTGGCTGATCACAATGTTATATTTTCTGGGGATGTGTTGTTTCAGCAAAGTATCGGCCGTACTGACCTGCCTGGCTGCGATCATGCCTTGCTCATGGAAAGCATCCGTGAAAAACTGCTAACCTTGCCCGACGAAACCCATGTCCTTAGCGGTCACGGCCCTGCTACAACTATTGGTCAAGAGAAGGGTTGGAATCCGTTTTTGATGTGACACGGTATCATCTTGTCAAGGTAACGGTGTCGCCGAGGGCATAAACGTTGCAGTTGGTGTGGGAGTGGGGAAAGCGCCTAACCAGGTGAAGCAGTCGGGGGCGCTGCTACGGCCGCCAAAAGTGTAGATAGGCAAACCATCGACCCGTGTTCCAGTTACATTCACAATGCTAACCCGCCAGCATAGACGATGATCTTCGGGCACGACCGGCCGCCAGTTAGACGGCACTTTGAACGAACTGTCTCGTGTAAAGCCGCGTTGGGATAGATTGTCCAATTCGCTTTCATCAGTCAGTTCCACCATATATTTTTCTGAAGCGGTCAGGTTTTTTACGGCCGTCCATTGCAGTGTCAAGATACCATCAGGCGGATCAATTTCTGCTTCTGCCACCGGGTAAAGAAGCTGCGGGCCGGCCGGGGGCGGCGTGGTCGTTGGAGTTGGTGACGGACCGGCTGTGGGTGGCAAATCGGCAATACTACCATACACTACTTCTGGAATACAAACTGTATCGCCTGGCTGTAACACTGTGGCGTCGGTAATGCGATTAACCTGAGCCAGCAAATCAAAAGCAACACCAAACAATGTGGCAATACCTACAATCGAATCCCCTTCCTGTACCTCGTACCGCTCACATCTCCGCGGGTCGGCAATAACCGTTTCACCGTTGACATCTATGGCAATTACTTCCAACGGCGGAGTGGCTGTAGGCCAGGGGATGAGCAAGTTTTGGTTGACTTGAATCTGGGCATCGGCTGGCAAACTGTTGGCGGCGGCAATGCTGCCGATGGAGACGCGGTAGAGAAAGGCCAGCCCGAATAATGTCTCGCCGCCGCTGACGGCGTGGGAGCGCGGCGGCCGTGGCGTTTCTGTTGGCGCTGGAGTGGGGGTAATGGTGGGGGTTCCTGTGGGGGGACGGGTGTCGGTAGGTAGCGGCGTCCAGGTGGGGGTAAAGGTGATGGTGGGCGGAATGGGGGTAACGGAAGGAGCAATGACTATGCTGACTTCATCGGGACGGTATTGCCAGACAAGACCGCCCAGGATGATGATGAAGATGGTGAATACGGCCGTCATCAACAAAACGAGTGGCGCCTGCCGTTCGTGCATCACCGATTCAACGAGATCGGGTATGGGGTGGTCAGGTAGGGGGGCTTTGGCGGCCGTTTCCTCTCGTTCGGTTTCTGGCGCTGGCAATGAAGGGGCCAACGATTGCCCACACATCAAACAAATGGCGGCGTTATCAGCTACCACAGCGTCACAAACCGGGCAGCGATTCTTTTCCGGGGGGGGGGGTGTCTCCTTCTCAATCATAAGCCAACCTCAAAGCGCGGCATTATACCAAAGTTACCCCCGCGTTCAAGCGTTGCTTAGAAACTCTTTTAAATAAAGAGTGATGGCGGAACTTTGAACCGTTCACTCAAGGCTTTTACTTGCCTTAAATTCAAGTCTCGTTTCCCATTTAATATTTCCGAAACTACCCCCTGACTTCCCAATTCTGATAAATCTTTCTGCTTTAACTCATATTCTTCCATAAAATATTTGAGAACTGAAATCGAGTCTCCTTCTGGCTCGGAAATATGTTCGTCCTCATAATCTTCAATCAGCGCTCCCATGACATCCATTACTTGTTGCCACTGATATTAAAAACTACAAAACTATCAACATAATCAGCGCTGCGGAAGTGTTGTCTTAACTCGCTGAAAGAGTTGTATTCCGTTCGTTTGGCAATCCGATACCAATTCTCAAGTGATGGTTCGCTACCGAGATGTTTTGCCGTAAATTCTTGAATACGTTTACGAGTGATGATGTGCATGCAATATTTTATCTCATATTCAATAACTCTTATGACAACTTCAAGTATGTGGGCCACACACTATTCATGATAACGCCATTTCCAACTCTTTTTTGCTGACTGATATAATTTAGTGACTTAACGTATATCTCTAGCCTACCTTTTGACGCCGTCTCGCCCTCATCTCCAACCTGTGGCACAATATCATAATATAGTGTGTATGCAAGTGGCAAGTTTGCAATTATCCAATTACTCAATTACCTGACAGTTTATGACCAATCTCCAATCTCCAATCTCCAATCTCACTCTCTCCATCATCATTGTCAACTACAATACCTGCCAGCTTTTGGCGGATTGTTTGGGTTCGTTGGCAGCGGCCGCTAAACCGGCCGGCGGCATGGAAATTATTGTGGTGGACAATGCTTCATCGGATGGCAGTGTGGCTTTGGTGCGGGAGCAGTATCCCCAGGTGAAGCTGATTGCCAGCGAGGAGAATGTGGGTTTTTCGGCCGGGAATAATCGGGGGTTGCAGGTGGCGTGCGGCCGTACCGTCCTCTTCCTCAATTCCGACACTCGCGTGAGCCAGGAGAGCCTGACCCAACCCTTAGCCTATCTGGATGAACATCCACAAGCGGGGGCCATTACCGTCAAGCTCATCTACCCCAACGGCCGACGCGACCCCGACAACCATCGCGGCTTTCCCACCCCCTGGAACGCATTTTGCCATTTCAGCGGTTTGGGCAAATTGTTCCCCCACAAACCCAAATACAACGGCTACTTTCAAAGCTATGTCAACTTCGATGAGACGCATCCCGTAGAGGTGATTGCCGGTTCTTTTATGATGATGCCTATGAAGCTGTGCCGCGAGTTAAAAGGTTGGGATGAAACTTACTTTTTTTACGGCGAAGATATTGATTTTTGTTATCGTATCCGGCAAGCTGGGTATGAAATCATTTATTACCCGCATGTAGATGTACTCCATTACAAGGGGGCCAGTTCTGGCTTGCGGAAAGAGTCGGCCGATATTGCCCAGCCCCCCAAGGGGACGCGAGTAAGAGTGGCCAAAGAATCTGTGCGGGCGATGAAGATTTTTTACCGTAAGTTTTATAGTGAGCAATATCCGAGATGGGTAACGGCCGTTGTCTTGGCTGGCATTCAACTACGTGGTTGGATACGTGTTCTCAAACATCAATTAACGTAGCCAATGTGCTTCAGCGCGTTTCCTATCTCAGATCTCAGACACCGATTTCAACCGGTGGCTTACAGGAGACCCAACGATGGATTTCTCCAAACGTATCCGAATTTTATTTACTCTCTTTTTGCCGTTGGTTTTACTCACGGCCGTCATTCACACCCTACAATTTCCGGCCCAGGCCCAAACCCCTATCGGTTATGGTTTTAATGTGGCTGAATGGGATATTGCCACATTGCAAGGGATGGGCTTTAACTGGATGAAAGTGTTTAGTGGCCCCGGTAGCCGTCTGCCCGTCAACATCTTGCTGCGAATAGACGCCAATGCCAGCAAGATGAGTGATGTCAATGGCTTTGGAGACTTTGTCGAGCAGTTAGCTAATCAACAAAAAGGGTTTGTGGACGCTTACGAAATAGGCAATGAACCCAATCTGGATGCCTCTTATGGCTGGACGACATCTCCTAATGCGGCCGATTATGCCATGCTGTTGTGTGAGGCTTACGGCCGTATCAAAACTGTAGACCCGGCCGCCAAAGTCATCTCCGCCGGACTGGCCCCTACCGGAAGGGTGACAGGCAATTGGAATGGGCATCCCGGCCACAATGGTTTGTTCCAGGATGAGCGCGAATTCTTCAAGGAGTTTGCGGCCGCTGGCGGCAGCGCCTGCCTGGACGGGGTAGGCTACCATCCCTACGGTTACAGCGCTGATTATGATGCTGAACCGGATGTGGCTTCAGCTGACTCCACGCAAAACTGTGCCAACGGCTTTTGCTTTCGGGGCGCGGAAAAGCTGTATGAATTGATGCAAAGTGAGGGCATGAGCGATAAGACAATGTGGGCTACGGAGTATGGTTGGATTGTCTCGCCCTCTTCCCACTGCCTGAGCGACCCTGGTTGGCAAGGCCGCCAATGGCAAATTGTGTCCGAACAAAAGCAGGCGGATAATTTGGTGGGGTCGTTTACGTATGCGGCCGCTAACTACTCCTGGATGGAGGCGATGTTTATCTTCAACCTGAATTTCAATACCGCTCCCTGGCTGGATGAATGTGAACAGATGCGTTTTTATGGGGTAGTCGGCCGTCCCGCTCAAACTGCCCTCACTGACATGCCCAAAGAGATACCGCCGCCCTCTGCGAGACAATTGGAAGTGACCCCGGCTGGCTTCACTAGCATCATCACCCCCGGCCAACAACCTTATTCCCAAACGACCCATTTGCATTTAACTAATAGTGGGGATGCGTCTTTGCAATATACGATGACGGTGACGGGAACGGCCGTCCTCACCATCACCCTTACACCCCCCATCAGCGGCAACCTGACGCCGGGCGAAATTGTGACCATTCCCTTGACCATTGATGCCCCCATCCTGCTAACCGGAACCTACAGCAGCGCCATCCAGATCAACACGACCTCGGTCGGATTGACAGACATCCAAACCATTCCCATCACCCGCTACATTTGGGATACCATTCGTCAGGCAGTGCTGCCAGTCATCCTAAAACCGTAAAAGACGTCACGCCTTTTTGAAGTTTTTTGTTTTGGTCAAATCGCCATCCATAACGTCACTGAAATCATATGTATAATAGAGGTACAACCATGAGAAGGATAGGTTCAAAGAAATTCAAGCTTGGTGTAATAATTAACAGATTTCCAGGGATTTCGTCTAAGAGGGTTGTCTACAATTATAGCCTCCGAGAGGTTGAGTTTGTAGGAGTGAGATAAGTAAAGATGCCTGTCAAAACCCAAACCATCCCTTTGCAGACGAAGGGAAACGCAGATATATTGGATATCACCGAGCAAGTGATGAGCGCTGTCAATGCGACCCATTTACAGGACGGTACAGTGACCATATTTTGTCCTTCGGCCACAAGCGCCTTAACCACGATTGAATATGAGCCGGGTTGTATCAGTGATTTGCGCCGCTTGTTTGATGAGATTTTAAACCCCAACGAGCATTATGCTCATAATGCTCGTTGGGGAGATGGGAACGGTCACAGTCACGTCCGGGCGGCGCTATTGGGGCCATCGTTAACTGTGCCTGTTGTCAACGGCCGTCTCACTTTAGGCGTCTGGCAGCAAATCATTTACGTAGATTTTGACAACCGTTCTCGCCGCCGGGAGTTGATTGTGCAACTGATTGGAGAAACTGAAACCAAACCATGACATCTTTTACTCAATTTTGTACTCAAGCCAAAATGCGCCATGATTTTAGCGACATGATTCAGGTGCGTTATACGCACCCCAACGGTGAAAATTATGACACCTGGATCAGCGGCGAGGAAGTGATGAGCCGCCTCAAGACGCTTTCCCGTGAACACCTCATCCGCAGTTTTAGTAAGATGAATTGGATAGAGGCAAAAACGGCCGTTGAACGAGAATGGCAGCAAGGCAAAGACCGCACCTATTGGGAACTACGCCGCCGGGGTGGGGACATCTTTGCCGGGCAGTTTGGCGGACATATCCTTGGCGATACGACGGCCGATAACATTCGTGGTGTAGATAGTTCTATTGATTCCCGCGACAAAGAAAAACAGACCTGGCAAAGTCACTTGTATGATCCCGCCTTCCGCGCCATCGCTCTGGAACTAGCCTGGACAGACCTGGAAGGCTCCTTTCCCGATGAACCAGAAAGCGCTGCACTAGACGATTGGGTTTAATCAGTATGCCTGAATTTTTTAATGTGTTACCGCCTGATGAGGCTCGGAAACTGCTGTTTGATCATTTAACGGCCGTCCTCCCCCCAGAAACAATTTCCACAAAAGATGCCTTGGGCCGGGTGACGGCAGCGGCCGTGACCGCCCCCCATGCCTTACCCCAATTCCGCCGCAGCACAATGGATGGTTATGCTGTCCGCGCAGCCGATACGCATGGCACATCAGAGAGCCTTCCCGCTTTCCTACAAGTAATCGGCGAAGTAGCGATGGGGCAGGCTTCTGATGTGACGTTGGGGATTGCACAGGCAGCCATCGTCCACACCGGCGGTATGATTCCAGACACGGCCAATGCGGTGGTGCAAGTGGAACATACACAGGTGATCGGTGGACGGTGGACGGTGAACGGTGAACGGCCGTTCCCAATTGACAATTCACAATTGATAATTAACAATCTCCCCTTTGAAATCGAGGTGTTTAAGGCTGTCGCTTCTGGTCAGAATGTGCTGCAAGTAGGTGAGGATGTGGCCGAGCAGGCGCAGATTTTGTCGGCCGGGCATTGGCTACGGCCGCAAGATTTGGGCGGGTTGTTGGCTTTGGGGATTTCGGAAGTGGTGGTGAGTAGACGGCCGTCAATCGCCATCTTAGCCACCGGTGATGAGGTTGTGTCCCCACAGCAAGCAACTGGCCCCGGACAAATACGGGACATTAACAGTTACACAGTAGCTGGATTAGCGCTGCAGGCGGGCGGTATTCCCGTTTTGGGAGGGATTGTGCCCGACGATTTTGCTGCTTTACAGAATTCGGCCGCCACCATGTTGGCCGAAAATGATATGCTGGTCATGTCGGCCGGTTCTTCAGTGAGTGTGCGCGATATGACAGTACAGGTGATCGAGGGGTTGGGTCAGCCAGGAGTGCTGCTGCATGGCGTGGCTACCCGCCCCGGTAAACCGACTATTGTAGGGGTCGTGGAGGGCAAACCGGTGTTGGGCTTGCCCGGAAATCCCGTATCGGCGATGGTGCAGTTTGATATGTTTGGCATCCCGGCCATTTACCGATTGCAAGGGGCACGGACAATACCCCAACGGGGCATCGTTTGGGCCAGACTAAGCCAGAATATTGCCAGTGAGAGCGGCCGTGAAGATTATATTCCAGCTAGATTGGTGGACGAGGGAGAGGGGATGACGGCCGTGCCTGTTTTCGGTAAAAGCAACCTCATTTATACGCTGGTCAATGCAGATGGTTTAATAAAAGCGCCGTTGAATAAAGGAGGACTATTAGCCGGGGAATGGGTCGAGGTGCGGCTGTTCTGAGCTAGATTAGCAATTGTTTCAACCTTTCAAGGTCAACTTCATAAACAGTGGGACGAGTTTCATGGAGATGGCGTTAATCAATGCCAGGTAGTTCAAAATAGAATTCGCTGCCCTGACCGGGGGCGCTGTGGACGCCAACACGGCCGTTGAGCTTATCTATAATTCGCTTCACAATGGAAAGCCCTAACCCAAATCCTTCAATTCGCACTTCGCTTAAACGCCCAAATTCTGTAAATAGTAGCGCTTGTTTTTCCAAGGTCAGGCCAGGGCCGTTGTCTCGTACCCAAAAGCGGACCAGGCCATCGGGCTGCACGGCCGCACCCAATTCTAGTTTTGGCGGCCGACCGCCATATTTTAGACCATTGCTCACATAATTGACCCAGACTTCTTCGATCCAGGGGGAATAGCCAACGGCCGAGGGCCAGCTTTTGGGCATATTGATCTCAGCCTTATACTCATCAACCATAAAAGCCAGACGGCCTTCCACATTAGCCACAATCATGGGCATATCCAGCTGGTTCACGGTTACATCTTGTTTACGCACACTGGCCAACAGCAGTAGTTCATCAATAATATTCACACCCCGGTAACTGGCGTTCTGTACTTTTTGCAACAGGGCCAGTAAATCTGGAGGGACGCTGTCTTCATATTGCATCCGCATCAGGTCTGCAATACTGACAATAAAGGCCAGCGGGTTTTTCAAATCATGGGCGACGGTATGGGCAAAAGCATCCAATTCGGCCACCTGGTCGCGCAGATCTTGCTGCAAGCGGTGAATGGTGATGTGGCTTTTAACACGGGCCAACACCTCTTCCGCCTGAAATGGTTTGGTGATGTAATCTACCCCACCCAGAGAAAATGATTTAATCTTGTCATGGACATCATCCAGGGCGCTAATAAAGATGACGGGAATGTCGCGGGTGCGTTCGTCAGCTTTGAGGCGGCGGATGACTTCATAGCCGTCTATGTCGGGCATCATGATGTCTAGCAAAATAAGGTCGGGGGGGATGGATTGGGCGGCCGTCAGGGCAATACGGCCGTCGCGGGCGGGACGTACCTGATAGCCGGCATCGGTTAGGATACCGGCTAATAAACGCAAATTAGCGGGTGTATCATCTACAATTAAGATGTTGGCCGGGTCGGCGCCATTACGGGAATCACTCATGTTGTTTCTCGATTGCTTGTAGTCCGGCCAATATTTTGCCGTATTCAAAATCATCGGCCAGCCGTTTTAATTCATCAGCCAGGATGGGGTCATACGGCCGAATTTGGGAGATGGTTTGTTCAATATGTTTCATGTTAGCCTGCATGGTAGCTGTTTCTAATTTTGCCCGCAAGTTAGCGGGTAAGGTGGCCAGGGTTTGAGCGGAAAGAGGTATCTCGAAGGCCAGTAGAGGTTCTGTTGTTTCGGCTTCGTCGGCATAAGTATAACGGACGCCTAAATGTTCTTGGATGGCATTGAGAACGGTATTGATTTGAACCGGCTTATGGATAAAGTCGAGGCAGCCAGAGGCCAAAATGGCTTCTCGTTCTTCGGCAAAGGCACTGGCGGTAACGGCAATGATAATAGTTTCTTGGCCGTTTTCCTGACTTTTAATTTGCCGGGTGGTTTCATACCCATCCAACACCGGCATATGCAAATCCATCAAGATGAGATGTGGCTGCCACGCTTTCCACACGGTTAGCGCTTCTTTACCATCGGTCGCTTCCTTCACCTCAAAGCCCAATGGTTGCAGCAGTTTCACTAGAAATTGCCGATTCTCCCAACTATCATCTACCACCAGCGCCCGGACTTCTGGCTGATGGGGGGCCAGACCAGTCACTTGCCGTTGTTTTGTTATTGTTGGCAGTTGTTTGTCGCCAATCAGTTCAACAGGAATGTTAAATTCAAAAATGGCGCCATACCCAGGTTCGTTACGGACGTTACGAACAGTCATGTTTCCACCCATCAAGCGGACAAATTGGCGGCTGAGTGATAGACCTAAACCAGTTCCTTTCCCAGATTCGATGCCCGCCTGGGCGCGGATGAAGGCATCAAACAGTTTCCCTAGTTCGTCTGGTTGAATGCCGGGGCCAGAATCTTCGATGGAAAAGGCGAGGGGGATGGTATTAGCAGCTATTTCGGCCGCTGCCGGTTCAACCCGTACCCGCAAAATCACATGCCCTTCCACGGTAAATTTTAGAGCATTATTCAGCATGTTGATGATGATTTGGCGCAGCTTCATTTCGTCGGTATGAATTTGAGCGGGAACGGTCGGCCCACAATCCACAATAAAACGAACCTGGTTTTCTTCAGCCCGCAGCTTAAACATTCCTTCCAAATCTTCTAACAGACTGTACAGGTTGAAATCTTGCTCATGCAAAGACATGCGCCCAGCTTCAATTTTGGACATATCCAGCACTTGATTGATCAGAGTAAGTAGATGGTTACCGCTGCGAATGATAATCTCTAAATTGTTCTGGTCTTGGGGGGAAATGGTTTTGCGTCGGGCTATCAATTGGGCGAACCCCAAAATAGCATTCATGGGGGTACGCAGTTCGTGGCTCATGTTAGCTAGAAATATGCTTTTGGCACGATTGGCTGTTTCAGCTTCTTCTATAGCTTTTTGCAGTTCAATTTCTGTGCGTTTACGTTCCTCAATTTCTTGCTCCATCTGGTGCAGGGTTTGTTCTACCTGGGCAGCCATCTGGTTGAAGTGAGCGCCTAATGTTTCCAGTTCGTCGCCGGTGTGAATATCTACTCGCTGCGTCAGATCTCCCTTTTCGATGTGTTGGGTGGCAGAAATCATCTGTTGCAGAGGGTCGGTAATAGAACGGCTGACGATGAGGGCTAACAGCAGACCAATAAAAGCGACGATGAAGGCAACGATGATGCCCTGGTTGCGCACGGCCATAATCTTAACAGCTAAAGGGGCGGTGGGTAAACCCACCGAAACAGCCCCGATTCGTTCGACGCCCAAAATAACGACTTTGCCGGCGATGAGCTGCTCATCTTCCCAAACGAAGACGGTTTCATCACTGACTAAAAGCAGCTTGCCAAAAGAATCTAATTCGGCCGAAAAGCGGGTGTTTTCGTCAATGGCGTCGGCTACTATACGGCCGTCACGATCATAAAATCGGCCGAATGTGACCACCCCAAATTCCCCCATGTTTCGCATCAGGTCAGATAAAAAATCGGCATCCAGAATGTACAGGGCGTCGGCGCTGCTGGCAGTAAGGGTGTTGAGTAAAATTTCAGCTTGTTGCTCTAATTCTGTTTGAAAGGTTTGTCGTTCACGTTGTACGCTGACAACAGTAATGGTAAGAGCTACCAAAACCACAATAATCGTGATAATGATGGTAAGTTTGAGAGATAACGGCCGTTTCTGCCAAAAGTGTGATTGCATAGATTCCGGATAGGATTAGGGATTCAGTAAATATCTTAAATGAGATTAAGAGATTCAGTAGATCCAAAATTCGTTTGATTATTTATCATCGTGCATTGCAAATGCACGTCTGAGATACGAAACCCGCTGAAAGCGGGTTGAAAACCGTTCAGCTTAAGATTATAGTGCATTTTTAACGCACTTCTTGTCTCAGATGTAGATTTCCAATCCACATCAATTGGTTGAAAATTGGATCTACTGAGATTGAGAGATTCAATCTAAGAGAATGAACAGTTAATAAATCACGGTTTCTTAAATCCCTAAATTGGAATGCTACCGGTCTTGTACCAATTCGTAAAGGGCATCCATTCGGCTCAAAGCAGCTTCCGGCCCTTCGGGAAAGGTATCAAACTCAGTAGTCAGGAAGATTTCCAGAGCTTGTTGTCCTTCTTCATTTTCATCCATGGCCAACAGTTCCGTTTCCAGAGCTGTTACCAGGTCTGGGTTTAGACCAGGCCGCACCAACACCAACTGCCGGGGTACATTTTCGGTGGCGGCAATGATTTTTAGTTCGGCCTGAGTTTCTTCAGGCAAACGGCCGAAAGTCACATTGTCTATCACGCCTACTGGAACACGGCCGCTGATGACCCATTGGATTGTAGTGTCGTCGGCCGTGCTAAAAGTGTAGCCTATTTCGTTGTTAGATACGGCCGTGTCCAATCCTTCCCTCTCCACCGGATTCATTCCCTGTTCAACCAGATAAGAAAGGGGCAGCATATAGCCTGATGTGGAGAAGGATTCCTCAAAGGCCACCATGTTTCCTTTCAAATCTTCCAGTGACTCCAATTCACTATCTGCCTGCACAAAAAAAAGTGAATGATACTCAGAGACCCCATATTTCAGACGGCGTAATATCGGTTCTGCGCCGGTTGCTTTGCTAATAACCAAAATGGGATAGGGACTGTCAAAGTATAAATCTACCTCTCCATTTTCAATCATCTGAATCATTGTATCCAAATTGGGGGCAATTTTTACCTCCGCCTGGTCAATACCGTAGGCAGAAAGCCGGGTAGCCAGATAATCGGCTAAGGGTTGGGTGCCTTTGATGGTTTCAGCCACTTCATCTGAAATATCGCCCACAACTAAAACGCCACCCTGACCTTCTTCGGCCGAGGTTTCTGTAGCCGGAACTGCCTCGCCGCTACACGCCGCCAGTGAACAGAATAAGAACATCAGAATAAAGAGCATGTTTTTTGACATTATTCCTCCACAAGTCAAACAAAACTATTCTAAATAAGTTTTTACTAAACGACCCTATTTTGCCATGAATGAAGCGGTGATGGTGTGAAAATGTACAAAACAACGACGGATGAAGGGGCGCGGATATCCATTACGGCCGTCAAGCTGCGGATTGTATGGGAAGTAAACGGGTGTGCTTGATTATGCCGACTCCGGTAAACTTTGGAGGTAACGGCCGTAAAAACAGATGGCTCGGAGCAAATATTTGAACAACATCATCACCGTCCTTACCCAAAACATATTGCCTATCTTTATTGTAGCTGCTTTTGGCTACGGTTTACACCGTTGGAAAAGGTTGGATATACGGCCTCTTTCCACCATTGTTATGAATTGTTTAAGCCCCGCCCTTGTCTTTTCCTCCCTGGTCAATTCACAATTGCCGGGCCAGGAATTGGCTGATATTGCTTTGTTTGCGGTGTTGAATATTATGATTATGGGTGGCATAGGGCTGCTTGTTTCTCGGCTGCTGCGGTTGTCGCGGCGAGACACGGCCGCTTTACTCATCGTCATTATGTTTGTGAATGGGGGGAACTATGGCCTTACCCTGAATCAGCTGCGGTACGGGGAAGCGGGTCTGGCGCGAGCAGTAGTCTATTATTTAACCAGCACGATGATCTTGTATACATTGGGCATTTTTATCGCTTCTGCCGGACATCTTTCATTGGGGCAGGCGGCGCGGCGGTTGGTCACATTTCCGGCCGTATACGCGGCCGTGTTAGCGATCATTGTGTATAACTGGCAAATTGAACTGCCTGGGCCGCTTCTGCGTGGTATTGAGATTGCCGGCGCCGGCGCCATTCCCGTGATGCTGTTGGTATTGGGTATGCAAATTGCACGTGTTCAGGGTCGTCCCGACGGCCGTCTCTCTATTTCCGCCATCTCCTTACGTTTGTTAATAGGGCCGTTGGTAGGTATTTTTGTGGCCGGCCTGGTGGGGTTGAGCGGTTTTAGCCGTTCTACTTCCATCATCGAAGCCAGTATGCCCCCGGCCGTGTTCACTATTATTCTGGCGACAGAGTTTAATTTGCAACCATCGGCCGTGACCGGCATTGTCGTCATTTCTACTCTACTCAGCCCCTTTACCATTGCCGCTGTCATTACCCTGGCAGGTTTGTAGCCCATGTTGAACAGGTACAATTTTGGGCAACTCCCTTTTGCTTTTATATTTTTGGGCATTTTGTTGTGGTTTCAGTCGGTTCATGGGCAAGGAGGACAGTTTACGGCCGAGGCAATTTACACATTTGGGGGGGAAATACATTTTGATTTAACGGCCGTCACCAACGAACCTATCGAAACAGCAACCATCTTCCTGCAAAAACCGAATGTGGCTGCCCCCAGTTATGCGCCGGCTAATCTTTTACAAATGGCTGATGGCACAGTGACGGCCGAATACAAAGTTGCGGCCCAAGCTATCCAATTACCCCCTTTTGCCGATGTAACCTACTGGTGGGTGTTAGAAACGGTGGCCGGCGATCAGATCGAAACGCCGCCGCAAACATTGTCTTATCAAGACGGCCGTTTTGGTTGGCACACATTACTCGTCCGGGAAGATGAGGCTGCCATCCGGTGGCCCGGGGATGAGACCGAAGTTGGGTTAGTGGCGCAGCAAACGGTAGCGGCAACACGCCAACAAATTGCTAACCTGCTGCCATTGCCTACTGACCGTTTCCCCGACATCGTTCTTTACCCCTCTTTAGCCGATTTACGGTCGGCGCTGCGTTTGAATGGGCATGATTGGGTAAACGGCCGTGCCGACCCGGCGCTGGGTTTGGTGTTGAGTACGGCCGTGAATGACCGCACAGCAGTCAATGATTTACCCCGCAGCCTGCCTCCAGAATTGTTTTATTTTTGGTTGTATCAAACGGCCGGAGAAACAACCCACACCATTCCGCCCTGGTTTAGCGAAGGGATCGCCCAACAATTAAATGGCGCTTTCTCTCCATCAGAAATGGAGATGCTGCAAACGGCCGTCACCCACAACAACACTGTCCCCCTGGCTGATTTATGTGCCCAATTCCCGGCCAACAATTCGGCTTTAGCCAGGGTGCAAAGTGAATCATTGACGCGCTATGTGCAGGCCAATTATGGGGATGATGCGTTGCCCGGTTTGTTGGTGGACTTTTTAGCGGGGGAGGATTGTAACACGGCCGTGCAGCACACCCTCAAGACAACCCCGTCACAATTAGAGCAAGATTGGTTGGATGCTAACCGACCCCAACCCGCACCAATCCGATTTTTACAGGAAAATGGACTTTATCTTTTGCTCTTGTTGGTCGGCTTCGTTATCATGGGGTTGCTCATTCGTTGGCCCAAGCCGATCTAATTAATGGTGAGCTGTCGTTGTAGTCCGATTTTGCAAATCGGGTGGCGATTTGCATAATTGCCCTACTACAGTGTGAAATAAGTTTTAAGACAGGATGAAAGCGATCCTGTTAATCTTGTAAATCCTGTCAAGACTTTCTTCACAGAGTACTACATCTAGGAGAAAAATAATGACGAATTTAATTGCTATAGGGAAAGCTGCTAAAGCGGCCAGTCGTCAGTTGGCCCCTTTAACGGCCGCTGCCAAAAACAAAGCGCTGCTGGCGATTGCGGCTGAATTAGAAGCACAGGCAGAGGTGGTGCTGGCTCAAAATAGGATTGATATTGAATACGGCCGTGCCGCTGGATTGAGTGAGGCGCTGTTAGACCGTTTGTTACTAACCGAAAAACGAATTGCCGCCTTAGCCGAGGATGCCCGTAACGTGGCTGCGCTGACAGACCCGGTGGGCGGCGAATTTGATGCTCGCGTTTTGCCCAATGGGCTGCGCCTGAGCCGTCGTCGTATTCCGTTTGGCGTGGTGGGGGTTATTTATGAAGCTCGCCCCAATGTGACCATTGATATTGCCACTTTATGTTTGAAAACGGGCAACGCTTCTATTTTGCGCGGCGGTAAAGAGACATTACGCAGCAATTTGGCGTTGGTGAATGTGATTCAGGCAGCGTTGGAAAAGGTGGGTTTGCCTTCGGCGGCCGTACAGTACATTGATAATCCAGACCGCGCCCTGGTGGCTGAATTTTTGCGGTTGGATGCGTATGTAGATGTGCTGATTCCTCGCGGCGGACATGGGCTGCACAAATTATGTCGTGAACAAAGCACCATTCCCGTCATCACTGGCGGTATTGGCATTTGCCATGCGTATGTGGATGAGAGCGCCGATTTAGCGGCCGCAGTGGATATTGTGGAAAACGGGAAAGTGCAGCGGCCGTCGGTTTGCAATGCGCTCGATACCGTTTTGGTACATCCCCATGTGGCCGAACAATTTCTACCCCAAATGGCTGAACGCATGGCCCAAAACAATGTTGAATTGCGTCCTGCCGGCCGTGCCCTGGAAATATTGAGCCAAAATGGACATGGAGCCACAGTTGTACCCGCCGGGCCAGATGATTTTGATACGGAATGGATGGGACTCATTTTGGGCGTAAAAATTTGCGAACTCGATGAGGCAATTACCCACATTCAAGACCACAGTCTGGATCACAGTGACAGCATCTTAACCAATAATTGGCGCAACGCCACTCGTTTTGTGAATGAGGTGAACTCAGCGGCCGTATTTGTGAACGCCAGCACCCGCTTTAACGACGGCGGCCAATTCGGCCTGGGAGCCGAGGTTGCCATCAGCACCCAAAAGCTACACGCCCGGGGACCCATGGGCCTGGCAGAGCTGACGACGTATAAGTGGGTTTGTATTGGGGATGGGCATGTACGGCCGTGAGTTCAGTGTGCAGTATACAGTTTTCAGTGTGCAGTGAATGACTAACTGAAAACTGATTGCTGAAAACTGGCCTAACCATAGTACCCACTCATCGTACTATCTTTGGGGGCGTTGGTGAGAGTGGCGCCAACGATGCGGACTTTGGCTTTTTCTAACGTTTCTTTGGCTCGTTCGGCGTGGTCTCGTTTGGTTTTGCCCGCTTGAATGACGAGTAAGACGCCATCTACTTTGGCTCCCAACACGGCCGCGTCCGTCACAGCCATCACAGGCGGGGCGTCAAACAGCACAATGTCCGCTTCTTCTTGCAGCTGGGCGATGATCTGGTCTACTTTTTTTGCGCCCAACATATCGGCCGGATTGGGCGGTTTAGCGCCGCTGGTTAAGAGCGATAAATTCTCGATTTCGGTTTTTTGCAGAGGGAGATTAATGGAATCGGACAAGACCATATCAGTAAAACCGGGGCTGGCCTGGAGATTGAAATGGTCATGGAGGGACGGTCGTCGTAAATCGCAATCTACTAAAATGGTGCGACGGCCGCTTTGTGCCATCGTCACCGCCAAATTAGCGACAGTTGTGCTTTTACCTTCATTGGGCGCCGGCGAGGTAACAACCAGCGAACAAATAGGGTTGTCCAAACTATAAAACGAGAGATTTGTCCGCAATGTGCGGTACGCTTCACTGACAGGAGAGCGGGGGTTGGTGATTGTTATTAAATCCATAGTTTTTTTGAAAGTGTCCAGTTTGCAGTTTTCAGTGTGCAGTCCAAAACTGAATACTGATTACTGGTTAGGGATACTCCCCACAACGGGAATATCCAGATAACGTTCTACATCTTCACTGCGGCGCATGACGCCAGAATCTAACCATTCTAAAACAAATATTAGAATGACGCCCAAGAGCGCACCAAAAACAAAGCCGGCGGCCGTGTTGATTTTAGTTTGCGGACTGGACAAAGAATATTGGGGATTATCTTGAAATTCGATGGTGATGCGGTCTTCTTGCCGGTTCTTGTCGTTTTCTTGTTGTTGCCATTGAATGAGCAGATTACCCCAAACACGAGCGATGTCATTCGCTAGTTCACCATCTGTGTTTTCTACGACCACCTGCAAGACCAACCCTAAGCGGTCTGAAGCGACACTGACATCGCCAAGTAGTTCCCCGGCCGTCATATCTAACTGCAATTCGTCAATAACGGCCTGGGAGCGGTAGCTGCTGCGGAGCCATTGTTCGTAGGTTCCTAACAGTTCACGAGCGGCTTGGGATTGGCCGAAGTCGGTACGGGCGGGGCGTACCAGCAGTTTTAGACTGGATTCGTAAATGGGGGTTTGCATTTTGCTAAAAGCGAAGGCGGCGGCGGCCGTGAGTAAAGCCAATAAAATAATAATCCAGCCGCGTTGGCGAATGATTCGCAAATAGTCGCTTAGTTTCACAGGGTTACTCCTTTCGGACAAGACAGCGTCTTATCTTACGACTTGCGGCTTTTGGGTATTTCTCCTAAAAGGCGCAAGCCTAGATGTTCCACTTCGTCGCGGTCGTGGATTGTAGTGTCAAGATATTCTACAAGCAAGGCCAGCCCGATGCCGGCAATAAAGGCTAGGGCGATTCTGAGAGGAATGTTTAGCTGGCTGCGTAGGCTGCCGGGAATGGGGGTAACGAAGGGTTGGTCTACGGGGATGATAACGGCCGTATCCTCTCCTAATTGTGGCAGCGCTTCACCGTTTTGCTCGGTCAGGACAATAATGACAGCCTTCATGATTTGGGCCAGGGTTTCCGCATCCCCATGTTGAATGGATAGCTGTAATTTGCTGCGTACATTATCAGCCACGATGTTGAAAGTGTGTGGGGGGACATCTAATCCTTCTGTGGATAGTTGGTCGGACACGGCCGTTTTGAATTTCCCCCCAGTTACCCAATCTGTCAGGCCATTGACGATGTATTCTGAAGTCAGCCAGTTGTAATATAGATTTTCATCGGGATTTGTGGATAGATCGGCCGGTTTCTGACCGACGATGAAATTCATGCCCACATTGAACCCGGCCGCCGGCGCCGGACGGTAGGTTATGAGGCTGAGGATGAGAACGACGGCCGCTGGAATAACAATCAGCCACCAACGTCGTTTTGCGATTTTCCAATAATATTGTAGTTCCATAATCGTACTGTTTAATCTGCTCCAAAGTCCCCGGCACTTCCAAAGTCCCCGGCACTTCCAAAGTGCCGGGGACTTGAGGGGCTTGGGAAAAATAAACCCGCCTCTTGTTTATCAAAATCTTGCGCCGGCCACGCTTCGGCGCGGATCAGGTAGCGGTTTAATCGCTTGTTGACCGGTAGTTCGTTGATATGCCAGTTTACCAATTGTCCCGATTTTGCCCGATTTAGGCCAATATTGAGCAAGATGGCTAACCAAAATACGGGAAACAGGAGCAAATATAACTGGACTCTTTCGGGCAGGATAGGGTCAATGTGTTGACGGCCGTGTGTCCACACATCATAAAGTTGATTGCTTTGTATCTCTAACGGTGGGCTTGGCGCATAGACCGCGGCCGAATCGCTTGTTGCTTTGTGAATAATTTGTTCCAGGTTTTGGTGCATGATAATAATTGTCCAGATTGGAGATTTAATCTCTTAATCTCTCAAGCTCATTTAAGACATTCAATTGACTAAACAATCCTTTCTGTCTTCTGGCAAGCAGATAGAGGAAAGCCAGGATTATAGGTAGCCAAAAAGCGAAAACTTCGTTATTCATGCGAGTACGTTGGTAAATGGCGCTAACATCAATCAAAACCAGGCTGCCGATCAATAAAATGTTCATCGTTCTGCTGTAATGTCCCTCAAAAACCCAAACGATAATCTGCAAAATGGGAATCATCAAAATGATGGCATCGTACCCCCAACCAAAGGGAGCGGTGATGATGGAAATAAAGACAGTGATGTGGGTTAATTCTGTCAGTAGCAGGCGGTCTTTTTGGGTCCACCACCAGATGATTGACAGGGGCAAAACGAGTAAGCTCATCAAAACAGCCTCTTCCCAGCCAAACAGAAAATTTAAGATGCCGCCTAATGTTGGCGTCTGCCAGCTTAACAAGTTGTTACTAGTAGAAGAAGCAATATATTCACCGATGAATGACGGCCGTAGAGCAAAGGTTACGGCCGTTAATCCCAACAGCGTTCCCAAAAACCCGGCCACAAATCGCCACTCTTTTTTGTAGACCGCACTCAATAAGAGTATTGGTATTGTCACATAAACTAGATGTGGTTTTACTATCGTCAAAGTCAAAGCTGATCCTGATAGCAGTAGCCGATTTCGGTCGGCAAAATACAACATGGCTGCCAATCCAAAATAGACCAGGGTATTAACTTGCCCCATATAAAGTCCGGTCAGCAGCGGAGCAAACACAAAACTGATGAGGGGCGCCAGCCAGGCCCGCTTGCTTACCGATTCTTTATTGGCGCTACTTATCCAGGCCATAACCGAGGCGGTAAACACCAGAATAATATTACTGTTGAACCAGAGCCAGACCGCTCGCTGAAAAGGAACCAATGTATAGGGCAGGAGCAGTGGTAGCAGCCAGGGTGGATTCCAGGCCTTGATGGGGAAATCCCCGTCCCACATTGCCCATGTTTGTTCCACTGTCAGCAAGGTATTGGAATCACTGAAATTTTCAGAACGAGCCAGTAAATAGGCGGTACTCCAATAGGCGGTGAAGTCTATCCGCCCCAGGTTGATGGGAATGGGGATAGGTCCAAGAAACAGGTAGATGAGAATGATGAGAGCGAAAACAGCCAGGACAATTTTTTTCATGGGGATGCTTCGTCCATTTTTTGGTGGATGAAGTTTGTCATCTGTTCTTGGAAGATAGCGATGTCAAACTTTTCGGCGTGTTGGCGGATAATAGCCGTGTTCACTTTCATCTCCTCAAACTCATCTACGGCTTGCATAATACCTACACCTGTCTGCTCATTAAAAAGGATGCCTGTCTGTCCGGAGATGACGGTATCCAATGCGCCACCGGCCGCATAAGCGATGACCGGCCGTCCGGCAGCCATCGCTTGAATGGGGGCAATGCCAAAATCCTCTTCACCGGGGAACATAAAGGCGCGGCAACGGGCGTACAAATCGGGCAAATCCTCATCGGGCACATAGCCTAAAAATTGAATGGTTGGTCCGGCCAGACTTTCTAGCCGTTCTCTATCTCGACCATGACCGGCAATGAGTAACGGCCGTTGCATTTTGTTAAAGGACTCAATCAGCAAATCAATACGCCGGTAAGGAACCAATCGTCCTACAATCAAAAAATAATCATCCACCTGATTGGCGGGCGCAAAACGGTTGACATCCACCGGCGGGTAGATGATAGTGGCCTCCCGCCGGTACACCTTGCCGATTCGCCGACGTACTTCCTGCGAGATGGCAATGAAATGATCCACTCTGTCGGCCGCCAGCCGGTCCCACACCCGCAGCCAACCTAAAAAGGGCTGCAACATGCCCCGCGCCATCCGGCCCAAATTTTCCTGCTCCGCATATTGATGGTAACGCCACACATACCGCGTTGGCGTCAGGCAGTAGCAAATGTGCGTTGTCTCCGGGTCGGTGATAATGCCATGACAGAAGCCGCTTTTGTTGCTAATTACCAGATCATAGCCGCGAAAATCATGTTGTTCAAAAGCGAGAGGATAAAGCGGAAAGTAAAGCTGTTGTTTTTTGTGGATGAGGGGTAGTTTATCTAAAAAGGTGGTGCGGATGTCCCAATTTTGCCAGTGGGCGGGCATCTTGTTGGGGGCATACATGGAGGTGAAAACAGGGGCGTAGGGATACAGGTTGACCAGCGCTTCCAACACATCTTCTGCACCGCCTATCTGGTTCATCCAATCGTGTACAAGAGCGACATTCATCATGTAGAGATTGGAGATTGGGGATGGGAGATTGAAGATTGAACGGTGAAGATAATCTCTAATCTCTTATAACCCTAATCTCTCCATACGGGCGGCCAAATCGGCTTCTACTTCTAGGCTGTGCATGGCGCCATCTAGTTGATTGTCCAGACTGTCGGCCTGAACTTCCCAGGCGGCGTCGGCATGGTCCAGGCGGCGGCGGATATTTTCGGCCGCCTGGGCTACTTCCATATCGCCGGAACCCATCAACGAATCTAACGATTTCATCGCTTTGGTGGATATTTCTTTCGATTTGGCAAGCTGCAATAAAAAGCCCAATTCCTGCCTTTCTTGTTTGGCAATGGTTAACCGGCCTTCTAATTTCACTTCTACATCGTGTAATTGTTCCAAAGCGCTCACCTGCCGTTCTAAGGAGGCGTTATAAGTGTTGATCAAGTCCATCGTAGAGTTGAATTTTTTCTGGGTGACCATAGCTTCGGTGCGTTGGCCGGATTTGAGGAACCGGTCAATTTGTATGTCGTAACGGGCGGCTTCATTAGCCAGGTTTTCGCGGCGACGGCCGGATGTTTTGACCTGGGCATACATGGGAGCGATGGTTTTTTTGAAGGTTTCCAATTCCCGTTCAGCCTGACGAATATATTGATCGTAAATGGTTAGATCGCTTTTTTCTAATGCCTTGTCTGCAGCGTCGTGCAGTTTGGCATTGATGAGGGTGCGTAATTTTTGGAATAGAGATGCCATAGGGAGATTATACTGAGTGGGGAGAGAGTGGCAAAAAGAAACGGCCGTAACCTGTACAGATTACGGCCGTTTCGTCCAAAAGAGGTAAAAAAGGCGCTTACGAATTTTTGATAATGATCTCCTCATCATCAAAAGCATTGGCTTTGGCTACTGGCATACCCGGTTCTGGCATTAGGATTGCCAACAGCAGGTAAACTAGCAGGCCCGCGCCATGCCCTAAGATGACAAACAAAACAAAAGCCAACCGGACAAGTACCGGGTCAACTCTCAAATAGTTTGCCAGCCCGCTGCAAACACCAAATAACATTTTATCTTCAGGGTTCCGAACTAATTGTTTTTCTCTCATGATTTATGCCTCCAAAAGTCAGAGTTTATTTTTATTATCAATCACCCCACAATACGGGTGGGTTAGGGAAAGGTTGCAGGTTATTGTTTACGGCCGTTTAGCAACAGCCACAACCCGCCAATAATCAATAGTATCGGCCAATAGTTCCAGGAAAAGTTAAAGAAGAAAGCAAAAATAGCAAACAGACTCACACTGATTAAAATGAGCCGCAATCCTGTAGACCGCATATCTGCTTTGGTTTTATCCAAGCTGCTAGTTATGACTTGCCCGATGCCTACAAAACCAGGAATCAAAGCCCAGGCATATGCCCAACTACTCCAATTGCCAGATGTGTTTTGGTAAAACAACAACAATCCTAAGCCGGTCAGGACGCTGCCCGGTATTGCCAATTCGGGAGAACCAACCACCGCGCTTAACAGCATAAGGCCGCCAATGGCGACAAAGATCAAAGGCCACAAGCGGCTGAAATCGAATAGGTCTGCCAGCCCTGGAATAAGCTGGCCCAGTAAAATTAAAACGCCGACACCTATGAGTATGACGCCGCCGATGACAGAGTTTTTCTTTTGCATGATTATTACCTCAGTATTCTCTAAAACCTCCGCGGTCTCAAAGATCGCGGAGGTTTACTACTTTACTGAAGCTCTATACGCAGGTAAATGGGGTTGGTCGCGGGGAGGATCTAGAGGTTGCGCATGACACGGACGACCATCTGATTGAGAGTATCCATTTTGGCAACGGTCAGATCGGCATCGGGGATGTAAATGTCGAATGTTTCCTCGATGTAGACGCCAAATTCAGCCAGGGCAAAGCTATCCATAAGTCCATCGCTGATGATGCCTTCGT
>JAAEOP010000449.1 GCA_024223125.1 Chloroflexota bacterium | reverse complement strand
CTAGCCGGTGGTCTCTCCGACAACGCGTGGGCGGTCATTAACTCGTTAGCACAGGCGGGCGTGATGAGTACAGAGCAATTACACGAGGATGCGAGCTATTGGACGTTGCGCAAGTATGCGCGCCTACGCATTATTGACGTGATCCCCTTCGCCCGCACAGAAATGCGAGCGGCTTTTGAGGCCCACGCGTTACCCTTCACTGAATATACAAAACTCTATACTCTTGGGCCGGTTGGTGTAGAGCTGGCTAAAAGTCGTTATGATGGAACCCCCCTCTCCGGGTATCTGGGGTATGGGTTGACGCGAGTGATGCACGATATTTGCGTCAGCGAAACAGTGTTGCAGCTCGCTAAATTTGCCAGCGAACGCGGGTGGATACCAAGTTGGGAAGGGTTGAATGAAGCCACTCTGTATAGCGCCGATGGATCCCGCCAGTTACTTGAGCCTGATGCAATGCTGCTCCTCGAGCAGAAGGGAAAAGCCCCTCTCCGCTTCCTAATAGAGTACCATAACGAAGATCACCGAACCCGTGCCGAACGCAAGGTGGACAAGTACCGGAACGTTTGCATGATCAATAGCTCCCGCTGGCAAACAGCTTGGGAGACAGATGCCTTTCCCCCTGTGTTAGCTGTGTTCCGGAAGAAGATTGTAGGGTACGGCTACCGGGATAAATTAGCCACGCTAGAGGCTAGTCCGGTGTGCTTCTACGGTAAGCTGTTTGTCGGGGTCTTGAAAAATAATCTAACAGAATGGATGAACTTTACTACCCGGCAGCGAGAATCAATTTGGGGTGAGTGAGATGGACACCCCAAGTTGGGAAACTGGCAAAGGTTGGCAGGGGAACTATTTCCCCTGCCAACAGAACTGAACTGGTAATAAGGGGTGATGGGGGAATTATTTCCCCCGCCAATAGGGTGCTGTTTCTAGTGGAAGTTGAACTATGAAAAGCACAAAGGGACATCTATTTATTCTGGTTGGAAGGGTAACGTGTTCCCCCACAGAGGCGTAACGCGTTACACTGATGAAGTAAGTGTATGGATAGCAGGGGGGCTGCGAATAACTTGCCTACAAAGTAGAAAAAAGCCCCCGGCCAGCACGCCAGGGGCTTTATTTTGTATTTTTTTTGAAGCGGGGTTATGGCCTTTAGACCTCCGACAGAGCGGGCGAACTAATGTAAAGCCATTTCCAGATCATGAAGTACCTCTCTGGCTGCTTCTATCGCTCCCTCTAATATAGAAACATCAAAAAAAGCAACATTATCGCTTGGGTTTTCTGGATTGTACATCACTGAAACTGTAGTGTCGACGCTCATTCTTTTTTCATACTTTTCCCATCCTTTTTCGTCTGGCCAGTGTGCAGAACTTCGGTGTTCGGCTTCAATGATCTCATTTTCCAATGTGGTAAATCGATAAGTAATTGCTTTGCCTGGCTCGCGATCATACACAATGGTAGAAGATTCAATGATGATCCCTTTGGTTGCAACAAAATGCGCTACCATAGCTTGCCATCGAACCATTTGCTCTTTCAAATCGCTGATAGTTTGTCGAATTACAATTTCGCGCTCGTTGTTTTTCACTTGAGGGTTCTCCATATTTGTTGAGTTTATCAACATTTTAGTGTTTCATCTGCTGTCACTTTTACCATTTGGGGATAGAAAAGTGTTCTTTTATTCACCATCTCCGTAATTATACAGTATCCTTCATTACGGCACTCCGCTGCTACTAATTTTTAGGGATGTTTTGGGTTACGAAAATCCACATAGCCCTTCTTTACTTTCTGTTCGACAATCTTCCTGGCTTGTGCCTCCGCCTCTGCCCTCGATGTGGCCGGGATGATGCGGCATCGCTCGCCATCAGTGCCCAGCCGCCCCCACAGGCAAACCACCGCGTGAGCGTCGAACAACGTGGGTTGCACAATCACAACGTACCATCTTTTCGCGTTGATAGTTGGGTCAATCCGATGTAGTGTCCAAGCGCAATGTGTCATAAACTAGTACTCTACTGGGGAGAGAGTGATTCGCGTACAAACTTTATGTAGCCCAGGAACATGTCCCCTCCCCCACCCCTAAAACAACCGGCGCTGATCTCCCGATTTGAACACGCTCGGCAATAGCGCATCTGAAGGGGCTGCATTTTTCCACCATTCGGTGAGGTAGGTCACGACTTTTGGGAAATCCTCTTCTGGGATCAGCTGATAGGATGGGACCTGGAATACTTGCTTGATTTGGTTGTGAACAATAGCCTGGTTGCCGGCTTTTTTCTTCTTCAGTAGTTCGCCCAGCGTGTTTACCATCTTCAAATATTGGTGCGCTTGTTGGGAGTTAATAAAATCGGTCCCGACAAACCGGGCTTCCAGGCCGCTGATGCGCTCGTCCAGCGCATCAATTTGCTGCCCGTATTCATCCATGCTGCGCCGGAGTTCGGCAGCTTCGTCCATCGCGCGGTGGTATTCCTGTTGGGCGGGAGGGAGTGCGGCGTCCATTTCGGCCAAGACATCCGGGGGAAGAATTTCCGTGCGGAATGCTGCCCAGGCAATATCTGCAAACTCACGCTTGAATTGGACGATTTTCTCCCGCTTATCTTGGTCGGAGATGCGAGCGGTATCAATAGAGCCAAGCCAGTAAGGGAGACGGTGCAGCCAAAGACAGTTGACCGGCCCTGTGCGGGTCCTGCCTTCTCCCAGATCAATTTCCAACTTGAGAGAAACCAAAGCGTCGTTTAAGACTTCGTCCCGTCGAATGCGGCGATTTTGCGCCCTGTGGTCTATCTCTAACGCCCGGCAGCAATCTGCAACGGAAACATACAATCGGCGGTCACTTGCCAGGTAAAGGGAAAAAACATCTCCGTAAAACTCGAATGGAAAAGCGTCTAATTTCTCAATTGACATCAACGTGATCCTTTCTGGGGGTATGGTGTCCATCATGGACACTATACCCTAACAAGACGAAATGGTGACATACGGGTCACGACCTTTTATCTTTTTAGGCTTGGCCGTGCCCATTGACGCAGCGCCACGGCCAAGCGGCGCGCTGCTTGGCGACGTAGGCCGCCCAACCGGCGACCTCTCGTAAGGTGCGCGGCGGTAGGAAGGCGGCAAACTCGCCGCACTCCGGGCACTCGGTGTCAAATTCTTTT
>JAAEOP010000448.1 GCA_024223125.1 Chloroflexota bacterium | reverse complement strand
GGGTGTGAAACACCCCCCTATCCCCATTTTTTGAATGATTCCCGCTCTGGTGCGTAAGTCCTACGGAGGTTTTTTTTAGGCGCTTTTGGGCTGTTTTTTTGAATCCCAAAGCTCTTTATTATTTGGAGGCACGTATAATGGTATCCCCAGAATTACTTCGTCGTTACCCTTTCTTTGCAGAGTTAGAGCACAAGCATATTGTGGCTTTGGCGAAATTGGCTAAAGAAGAAAATGTAGATGTTGGGTATGTTTTTTTCAACGAAGGGGATGAACTGGATAAATTTTACATTGTATTGGAAGGCGCTGTATCTATCTTTGTTCAGGTGCCTGACCCAAATGAAACGCAGAATGTCTCAGGACAGTTAATGGGTGATTTGAAAACTAAAGATATTATTATTAGTACGGTCGGCACGGGGAACGTCTTTGGCTGGTCGGCTTTGATTGCCCCTCATCACGCCTCGTCGGGGGCCAAGGCGCTCATTCCTTGTCACGTTATCGTTTTTGATACCTCTAAATTTAACGAATTGTTCAAAGAAGACTGCGTTTTTGGGTTTCGCATGATGCAGAAAGCTGCACAAGTTGTTCGAGAGCGATTGCGGGATATGCAGATGGAGTCTCTGGGGCATTCAATGTAGGCCAATGATTCATTTGTAGAACTTACACAGCTCGGTGAAAAGTTGCCCAAAAAACAGGGATGTGAGTGAAACACTCGCATCCCTGTTTTTTGAATGATTCCCGCTCCGCTAGAGGGTAACTTGACGATGGCAAACAACGCATGACACTATGCCATGTTTTGTTGTGTTGAAATTGGGGGAAGGGGCTGCGTAATTGCATAATAGCAAAAAAAGCCTGGGCGTACACGTCCAGGCTTTCTCTTTAGGACTTACGCAGTTCGGCAAAAAGTTGCCCAAAAAATGGGTATAGGGGGGTGTGAAACACCCCCCTATACCCATTTTTTGAATGATTCTCGCTCTGGTGCATAAGTCCTAAATATTTAAGAACCAGCAACTTTGCACCGCTTCGCACTAATCTGACATTTCGCGGTTGAAATCCGCCGAATAAAGACTGACGAGTCGTGCCATGATGATCGTGAGATACATCACACCTATGATCGCTTCGAGGGCAATCGCGGCTTTAGCGACCATCGTCGTCGGGAGAATGTCGCCATAGCCGAGTGTGGTCAGCGTCACATAACTGAAATAGATAAAATCCTGCCATGCGAACAACTCATCCGCGCCAGTACTCCCGCCGACAAATGCGTGCAGGGTGCCATCCGAGAGTTCAAACGTCAGCGTGTCTACCAGTCCATAGACGGGCACAAACACTGCGCCAAGCAGTAGATAGATCGCGACCGCGGCGTAGAGTACATCCCGGGTGATGATGCGCGTCTCAAATACATATTTGAACAAAATCCAGATAATGATGACATCAAATACGATGTAGGCCGCATAGCCGGTCAGGTTAGCCCAGACCGCATCCTGATTGAAGGCATAGATCGCGCCCGCCACGACCAAGATCGTTCCAAGCGCGTAGAGCAGCCGAACCAGACGCGGATTGTTCCGGGTAATGATGATACCCGCCAGAATCAACGATGCATAGACCACCTGATAAATGAGCAGAAAGACCAGACTGCCGGTCTCCGTGATGGGATAGAAAAACTGCACCAGCAGCACGATCCC
>JAAEOP010000447.1 GCA_024223125.1 Chloroflexota bacterium | reverse complement strand
GTCGCTTTGCTAAATTCTGCAGTTGCGTACAGGAGTAAATTCGCCCAAAGCGCACAACGTAGTTACACAATGTACATACAAGACTGTAAAGATGATATATACCCAAAATGAACCATGTCGCAGTATCAATCTTAATTATTTATTGTGGAGTGTATTTAATTATGTATCGAAAAAGTGTTATCCCTATGAAAACGAAGAACCTGTTTTTTATCGTTATTCTACAACTATCATTGCTGGCGGGCTTATACCACATGCTGATGGTTCCATCTGCGGCCGCTCATTCAGCCTATGTGCCCGCCGCTACTAGCTCTGACTTGAGTTCCTTATGCGCAAGTGGCGTGGGCGACCCAAACGACCTTATCACAGCCATTACAAATGCCAATGCCGATCCAGCGGCAGATACGATCACGCTGGCGGCAGGCTGTGCCTACACTCTGACCTTGGCGGCCGTGCCCAATGCCGATAGTTATTATGGCGCCACAGGTCTACCTGAGATAGACACTCCCATCACCATTGATGGCAATGGGGCCACAATTGTGCGTGACGCCAGCAGCGCCGAATTCCGACTCTTTTACGTGGGCGTTAATGGTGATTTGACGCTAGACAGCTTGACATTGAGCGGCGGTTATTTTAGAGGGGGAGCCGGGCCAAGAACCGAGGACACCGATGGCGGTGGCGGCGGTGGTGGCGGCGGCGCAGGCGTAGGCGGCGCCATCTTTAATCAGGGTAACATAACGCTTACACAAACCACCTTGACGGGGAATACGGCACATGGTGGAGGAGACTCCTGGGACAGCGGCGCTCTCAATGACGTAGGCGGTGGCGGTGGTAGTATAGACGCTGACGGCGTGGGAACATCTGGCGGTGGCACTGCTGGCGGTGACGGTGGCAGCCAAGGCGATGGAGAAGATGCTCCAGGGTTCGGCGGCGGCGGCGGCGGCGGCGGCTATACATGCGCGAGCTGCATTAACTCAAAAAATGGTGGAGATGGCCACTTTGGCGGCGGTGGCGGCGGTGGCGCTGAGAGGCAAGACACTATTAGCGAAGGCCATGGTGGCAGTGGTGGTTTTGGCGCTGGCGACGGTAGTAATGGCGACAAATCTGGTGACCCTACGAGAGGCGGCAGAGGGGGCGGCGGCGCCGGCCTGGGCGGGGCTATTTTTAACCATAGCGGCAATGTTATCCTGATAAACAGCGCCTTTTATGGAAACGCAGTTTACGGAGGCGATACCAATAATAACGGAAGTGGTTTTGGGGCTGGGATTTTTAATTACCACGGGGTGGTGCAAGCCACCAATGTGACATTTTCTGATAATACGGCCAGCACTGGCGGCGGCGGTATTTATAATTATGGCGTTGGCGTTTCCGCCACGCTAACAATGTACAATACCCTTTTGGCCAACAGCCAGTGGGGCTATGCAGATTGCTATAACAACAACGGCTCCGTAAGCGGCAACAACAACTTGATTGAGAACCACAATGGCTGCGGCACGACCAATAGCATCATCACGGATCCGCTTACGGCCGTTCCCGGCAATTATGGCGGCAACACAGACACTGTGGCCTTGCTACCAGGCAGCCCAGCTATTGACACAGGCGATGCTGCCACCTGTGCCACAACCGACCAACGGGGTAAAACCCGTTTTGGGACTTGCGACATCGGGGCGTTTGAATTTCAAGGATTAAACGTTACAGGTTCAAGCGGCAGCGGTCAAAGCGCCTATATGCAAACCACTTTCGCCAGCCCGCTTTCAATTTCATTTTCTCCTAACGATGCTGATGATCCGATTGAGGATGGGGAGATCACCTGGGTAGGCCCTGCCAGCAATGCCAGCATCAACCCTGTTTCTGTTATAGGAACCATTGATGCCACAGGCTACGTGTCGGCAGCGGTAACGGCCAATGATTATGAAGGTTCCTATACTGTTACTGGGGAAGGGGTCTCTTATAACCTCACCAATATTGTCAGAACAACCGTTTGCCCTGGTGGTATTGGCAGTACGGCGGCGATCATTAAAGCCTTGGAGGATGCCAATGCCAATCCTGATGCCAGTACGATTTCGTTGGCAGCAAACTGTGTTTATACCGTCACCGTTGCCTATGCTGGATATAATGGCTTACCTCCCGTGACAACCCCTATCACGATTGAAGGCAACGGATCGACCATTGTCCGCGCCAGTGCATCAGATTTCCGTCTCTTTGAGGTTTCAGCAACCGGTGACTTAACCTTGGAAAATATCACCTTACAGAACGGTCGGGCTAACACTGGGGGCGCGATTTACGGTCAGGGTACGCTTACCGTACAAGACAGTACCATTGCCAATAGTGTGGCAACGTCCTTATTCGGCGCTAATGGGGGGGGCGCCATCATGACAAGTGGGGGACAGCTAATCATTAGTAATAGCTCCTTCAAGAACAATCAAGGATATCGTGGGGGTGCAATTTGGATCCGAAATACGATTGCCAATATCACAACAGCGGTTTTGACATCCAACACAGCATCAGATAATGGGGGTGGACTTTACGTAAGTGACAGCAGTGATGTTGATATTCAGCGAAGCAGTTTTGTTGATAATACAGCAAATAGCGGAGGGGGTATCTTTAATGACAACATCACTGAAATAACCAATAGCACCTTTTCTGGAAACGATGCAACTGCATATTATGGTGGTGGGGTGCATAATATCGGCACATTAACAGTAACAAACAGCACTTTTTCTGAAAATGATGCCGTTAATGGTGGCGCTGGCTTGCGTGCTGAGGGGGGTGGTTCAACTGTTTTGCGAAATGTGATTATTGCCAATTCGATTTCTACATCGGATTGTTCAAATTCAGGAACGATTGATGTGAGCATTAACAATATTATTGAGGATGGGAGCTGCGGGGCGCTTTTAACGGGTGACCCTGACTTGGCTCCTTTAACTACCTTTAATATCTTGCCAATCTATAAACTAAATAAACTTAGTAATGCGATTGATACGGGCAGTAATGCATTTTGCGCCACGGTTGATCAACGTGGCGTTGTCCGGCCGGTTAATGGCGTTTGCGATATTGGCGCAATTGAAAACGTCGACAAAATTCCGGTAACTACTTCAGACCCTGTTATTAACGATGGAGATGGTCTTTGTTCCCTTATTGAAGCGATCCTCAATGCCAATGACCAGGTGAATGGACTGCCCTATCCAGACTGTTTACCAGGTGATCCTACTGGGGAGGATATTGTTGAGTTAGCGGCCGCTACAACTTACACCCTCACCACAATCTATGCCTCAGATACCGGCTTGCCTACCATTGATACCGAGATCATCATTGACGGTAACGACTCTACGATTTCTCGTGATACGACTGCCAGTAGCTTTCGCATCTTCCGTGTTCTGTCTCCTGGCGTGTTAACCATCCGCGACACAACACTGATGAATGGGATTGCTTCTATGGGGGGGGCTATCTACAGCGAAGGGACAATTAACCTTGTGCGGAGCATCTTAACCAATAACGAATCGATTAGTATACTTTATGTTGGTGGGGGGGGGATCATGGTCCGTGATGGCACTGGAACGATAAACGATACCACGTTTATCCTAAACAATGCCTGGAGCGGTGGGGCCATCTTTACCCGAAACAGTAATATTACAGTAACCAACAGCTCATTTATTACCAATACAGTAAACTACTGGGGTGGCGCTATTTATATTTACAAAGGTAATGGTAGCTTCTCTTCAATGAACAATTCCTTCACAGGTAATAGCGCTGCCATAGGGGGTGGCGCTATCTATGCAGGGGGAGATAGCATGGAGGTTATCGGCAGTACATTTACTTATAATCAAGCAACAGATTTCGGTGGAGCTGTGCTTTCAAGGGGTATAGATATAACAATTCGTAACAGTACTTTTTACAGCAATACGGCGGACCTCGGTGGTGCTTTATACAATTCATACGATGCAGGCAACCTCAACCTAAATGTCAACAATAGCACTTTGTCTAATAATAGCGCCAATACGGGTGGTGGTCTCTATAATAACAGTTCCAACACGACAACATTACAGAATACCATTATCGCTAATTCAACTTCTGGTGGGGACTGTTTCAACGATGGAGGAACGGTTAATGTTACGACTAATAACCTCATTGAAGATGGAAGTTGCAGCGCTACGCTCACTGGCGATCCTGAGTTAGGCCCCCTGGCTGATTATGGCGGCGATACATTGACGATGCCTTTAGCATTGTCCAGCCCGGCTCTTAACGCTGGCGATAATGCAACCTGCGAATCAACAGACCAACGCGGTGTCGGCCGTTTCATAGACCCCGTCTGTGATATCGGGGCTTATGAGGGGGCGCTTTGTCCCACATCGCTGCCTGTTATTCCCGCTGACGATACTCTTATGCTAATTACCGTTGTCAACTTGACCCAACTGTACTGCCCAGGCTTGGATACCATCACCTTAACCGCCAACAGTACCTACACTTTTACTACCTATATCGACGACACTGATGGCTTTAATGCCTTGCCCAGTATCGTTGCTCCCCTGACGATTGAAGGCAATGGCTCAACCCTTGTTCGTTCTAGTGCAGATGAGTTCCGCTTCTTCCATGTGGCAAATACTGGCTCCCTGGTTCTCAATGACTTAACCATGGAAAATGGCGACATTGATTCTCTCCCTTCAAGAGATAGGTCTGGTGGCGCTGTGGCTGTCTTTAATGGGAACCTGACGGTTAGTAACAATACACTGATCAACAATACGGCCAGCGGCGGGGCAGCTATTTATGGGATTGGCATAGCGACTTCAATTACAGTAGCTCACACGCTTTTTGCCAATAATATATCTATTAATTCAGACGCTGGGGGCCGTGGCGGCGCGTTTCGGATTGATGATGGTGGGACGGCTACCATCTATAACAGTACATTTGACAGTAATACGACTGATAGTTTTGGCGGGGCCATGTATACAGATGGTACGGTTACTGTTACTAATAGCACCTTCAATAACAACTCATCTACCAATGGATCATCCCAGGCTGGCGGCATTTATACCCTAGGCGCTTTTACCTCGCGTAACAATATTTTTGCCAACAGTTCCGGTGGTGGGGATTGCTATCGTCAAAGCGGCACTTTTACGGCTCAGGGCAACAATCTGGATACGGATGGGACTTGCTTAACGGCCGCTGGCAGCAACTTTATCACCGCTGACCCGCTTTTAGGGCCTTTACAAAACAACGGCGGGGCGGTAGACACCCTCGCTATTGGCGCGAGTAGCCCGGCGCTCAATGTCGGTGACAATAATTACGCGCCTGCGGATTTGGTAGATATAGACAATGATGGCGATACAACTGAACTCAGTCCCTACGATCAACGGGGAGTCGGTTTCGAGCGTATTATTGGCGCAATTGATCTGGGAGCTTATGAATTTGATGGCGGCTGCGCCACATCTGTATTTACTATCGCTGATGGTGACGAAGCGGCATTGATTAACGCCATTCATTGCGCCAACGATGAGGCCCATCATCCTGGCGTTGATACTATTACGCTAACCACCGCTAGCGCCTATACCTTTGATGGCCTGAGTACACCGCTTTTCATATACAGTAGAAGTGGCATGAGCTACAATGCTTTTCCACCCATCACCAGTGAAATTGTCATCGAAGGCAATGGCAGCATCATTGAAAGGGACTCCGCCACAGCTGAAGAATTCAGATTATTTTATCTTAACTCAAATGGTGACTTGACATTGAATGCTGTAACGATACGCAATGGTTTATCCTATGATCCTAGTAATTTTCCTGATGGCGGCGCCATTCACAACGCTTCCGGCAAATTGACCATCAACGACAGTACTTTTGCCAATAACGGGATGTCATCCGCCGGCTGCTGCCCTGGCGGTGGTGGGGCCATCTGGAATAAGGGGAACACAGCAGAATTGTCAATATCGAACAGTTCCTTTATCAGTAATACCGCCAGTTGGAATGGCGGCGCCATCGCCATCTTTGACTCCAGTATTGTGACCATCACCAACAGCACCCTCTCTGGTAATTCGGCCGAGGGTGCTAATAGTAACGGCGGTGGTCTCTATAGCGACAGTAATGGGGTTGTCACACTCGAAAATGTGACGCTGACCAATAATACCGCCGAGAACAATGGGGATGGCATTCAGGTTGATAACGGCACAATCACGATCCGAAACAGTATTGTTGCCAACAATGCAGGCACAGACTGCAACGGCAGCGCAACCTTTATTGGAGAGGGCAATAACCTGGATAGCGATGGCACTTGTGCCGCGCTAGCCAGCAGCAACTTCATTACGGCGCTACCACTGCTTGACGCCTTGGCTGACAACGGGGGGCAAACGCTGACGCATCAACCGCTATTTGTCAGCCCCGCCGTTAATGCAGGCGACCCTGCAACTTGTACCAGCAGTGATCAGCGGGGCGTTACACGACCACAGGGATCCACCTGCGATATCGGCTCGTTTGAGCTCCAGTTCCCTGTGGATTTGGTTATCAATAAGGCAGTCACACCTACCGTCGCCATGCCCGGTCAGACCATCACCTACACCATTGCCTTTTCCAACACAGGCGTCAACACGGCCAGCGGGGTGGTGATCAGCGACACTGTGCCGCCTGAAGTCAGCGTCAGCAGCATCTCGCTCTCAATAGATAATCTGCTTGCTTATTGGCCGCTGAATGAAGGCAGTGGTGCGATCGCGCGGGATATCACCGGCCACGGTTACGACGGTACGCTGAATAATGACCCTGTCTTTACCACCACGACACCCCTGTTGATCACGGTAGCCAACCCCTATGCGCTCGATTTTGACGGGGGTAATGATTATATCGAGGTGGACAACAATAGTGGTCTGTTTGATTTGACCCAAATGAGTTTTAGCGCCTGGATTAAACCAGAATGGGTGTCAGATGGGCCCATCGGTAATCCTGGATTCTTGGGGATTCGCGGCGCTACTGGCTCCCGTGTCTCTTTGCACATTCACAAAGATTACAGCGGCCTGGATACCTATACCTCTAATGGCGGTGTGCAATTCTACACGTACCCCTTTCAACAGGGGCAGTGGTACCACATTGCTATGACCTGGGATGGCGTCAATGAAGCCTTGTACGTTAATGGCGCCTTGGTTGATTCCTATGCGCGTACCGTTGATACCAGTATCACCACCCAACCTCTGGTCATTGGCAGTTCCCAAACTAACCATACCTCTCACGCAGAATACTTCCCAGGACTGATGGATGAAGTCCGTGTTTACAACCGGGCCTTAACGGCCGTTGAGGTAGCCGCCCAGGTTCAGAGCAGTTGCGCCTCTGGCCAGGCGCTGGCTTGCGCTATTGGCACTCTGGCTCCCAGCCAGAGTGGGACGCTGACCATCACTGGTCTGATCAGCGGCAGCTTGGGAGGGAACGTCATCACCAATACCGCCACCATCACCAGTACCATCGCCGAAGGCACCCTCACCCTGGCGGATAACCAGTCAGAGGCGGTGCTGACCGCAAGTTGCCCCGCTGGCACGGTAGCCTACGTTGATCGGGACGCCACCGGGGATAACAACGGTACATCCTGGAACCACGCCTTCACCGATTTACAGTCCACTCTAAACACCATCTACCTTGCCTACTGCGGCGTCAATGAGATCTGGGTTGCCAAAGGTGTTTACACACCTGGTACAACCCAAAGTGACAGCTTCAACCTGCTTTCTGGATTGGAAATCTATGGTGGCTTTGCGGCTACAGAGACCCTGCGCACCCAACGCGATTGGCTCGCCAATTCCACCATCCTCAGCGGCGACATCGCCGAGGACGACACCGTCGATGCCAACGGCGTGGTGACCGCCACGGCCAACATCGCTGGAACCAACAGCTATCATGTGGTCACCGGCAGTGGCGTGATCACCACTGCGGTACTGGATGGCTTTACCATTACGGCCGGGCAGGCCAATGGGGTTGGCGACCTATCGGAGAGCCAAGGGGGAGGGATGTTCAACATCACAGGCAGCCCCTCGCTGACCAACGTCACCTTCTCTGGTAATTCGGCAGAGTTTGGTGGCGGTATGTACAACGAAAATAGCAGCAACCCAACCCTAGATCATGTTATCTTCTCTGGCAATACTGTGACCAACTTTGGGGGGTGGGGGGGGGGGATGCATAACCATGAAAGTAGCCCCACGCTAACTAACGTGACTTTCTCCACTAATACATCAATAGGTGCTGGTGGCGGATTGTCTAACTATAGTAACAGTAGTCCAACGCTGACCAACGTCACCTTCTTCGGCAATTCGGCAGAGTTTGGTGGCGGTATGTACAACCAATATAGCAGCAACCCAAGCCTGACCTCTGTTACGTTTGCCGAGAATTCAGCCAACGTCCAAGGTGGCGGGATGTTCAGCATCCAGGATAGCAGCCTAACCCTAACCAATACCGCCTTCTTGGGTAATTCGGCAACCAATGGCGGCGGGATGGCTAATCACAATAATGTTAGCCTAACCCTAACCAATGTCATTTTCTCCGGCAATTCAGCAGCTAGCAATGGTGGCGGAATACTTATCCAAACTAACAGCAACACAAGCTTGACCAACGTTACATTTGCAGGCAATTCGGCTGGAAACTATGGCGGCGGGATGGCTAACTATAGTAACAGTAGTCCAATCATTCGGAATTCGATTTTTTGGGCCAATACAGCTTCCACCGAACCCGCCATTTATAATAACAATAGCTCACCTGTTCTGACAAACACCCTTGTCCAAGGTGGCTGTCCAACCGGATCAACTTGTAACGGAGTCTTGCTTACCAGCAATCCAATGTTTGTACGCGAACCTGACTCAGGTGATGGCAATTGGACAACGCTTTCTGATAACGATTATGGTGATCTCAACCTGCAATCTAACAGCCCGGCCATCGACAATGGGGACAATAGTTTTGTCTCTGGTGTTGTGGCTGACCTGGCCGGCAATCCGCGCATCCTGGATGGGGATGGAGATGGCTTAAGCACGGTGGATTTGGGCGCATATGAAGCCTCAACCCATTATCGATTGACAGTTGTTAAAGATGGCACTGGCAGTGGCATGGTTACCAGCGATCCAGCCGGGGTCGATTGTGGGATTACCTGCACGCTGGCTTTGACGTCTAATAGTGTTGTGACGTTAACGGCCGTTGCCAACATAAGCTTCAGCGGTTGGAGTGGAGCCTGTGCGGGAACGGGTAGTTGTCTGCTGACAATGACGGAGACGAAGAAAGTCACCGCTACTTTTTCGGCGGTCAATACCTCAACCCTCGTCGGCACAGTCACCTTGCAAGGCCGCACCGACCACACGACCGACCTGTCTGTTCGGTTCTACGCCACGAACAACGTTACGCCAACCTACACCTTTACGCCCACAATGAGCGCCAACGGAACATTTACCATTACCAGTACGGCGTCGGGCACGTATACAGCGGCCGTAAAACACGCCCAATCTTTGCAAGTGGTGCAACTGATTACGCTGACCGCCGGCGCAACCACCAGTTATGACTTCGGCGAGCTAAAGATGAGCGACGCTAATGGGGATAACGTTGTCAACATCCAAGATCTTTCCCTTCTTTCTGGCGCGTACGGCACCACGACAGGTGATGCAGATTACAACCCGGCGGCCGATTTTAACGGCGATGGGATTGTCAATATTCTTGACCTGTCGCTGCTGTCGGGGAATTATGGCCTGGTTGGAGAAAACCCGTAATAATACGCTGCCATCTCTTTTTCCAGCGAAGTCTGGAAAAAGAAATAATGAATTGTGAATTGTAAACGAATAATGATTAGGGCGAGCCATCATGAACGATGGCTCGCCAATGCAGTATAGAAAGCTGCCAGCCTAATGTAGGCAAACGGCTATCATTTCTGGAGAAAAAAAATGATGTACAAAACTAAAATCGCCCTGCCTGTAACCTGTTTATTTGCCTTTGCTTTGCTTTGGTTGGCAATTACAACCCCGGCTGCGGCCGCTAATGATGTTGCCGTCTCGATTACCTTTAACCCCCCGCTAACCAACCCCAATAGCCTGGCTGTGGGGGATATTTTGACAGCCACGGTGAGCGCCACTTCTGCCAGCAACCAGTTTGTAGATACATGGGGATTGTACATGGATTTTGACCCTGCTATTTTGCATGTAAATAGCGTGACTAGATTATACCCTATCACTGGATCTGACATATGTATCGTTCCCGTAGGATTCGATAATGTAACGGGAAAAATTATGGGCGAATGTGCTGACCTGGGTGGTGGTACAACAACAGATGGCCTCGACATCCTTGAAATTGAGTTCCAAGTGTTAGTCACCGATACGTGGTTTAACTTAACGTTTGATCAGGTGTGTGACGGTGTCGGTAATGATGATTGTTTTCAAGCGCTATATAGCGGTATCAATCAAATCGCAACGTATAACGACGCGCTTTCCAATCCTTTGGCGGTAACGCTGCAAACGATGGGGGCCACAAATGAGACGACCGCCCTGCCGGGTTTGGGTATCGTCTTGGTTGTATTGGTATTGGCAACGGCCGTTGTCATTTTTCTTTACAAGCGACAGTATGCAAAGTTGTATTGATATGATGGACGTGCCGTGCTGTTAGGGGATATTTACGCTGATTGGAACCGTCTGAGTCTACCCTGATGAAAAATGGGTTTTGATAGGTATTCGGGGATATAAATTAGATTAGTTGATAAACAATTCGGCCGCTCGATACCAATCAATGAATAACCACAAAGCTCCGGCCGCGAATAAAAGCGAAGCAACGATGGCTCGTGTTGAAATTTCAGGTTTAGCGGCCGCCAGCCAGATAGCCATCATGGTGGCCATAGCTGGAAAAGTAGGCATAAAATAACGATGGTCCGGAATCGTTAAGACCAGAATAACAGTGATTCCCAGGATCCAGGCCAGCAGAAATAAGTCAGTGGCTTGCCGACGCCATAAGACTAATGCCAATCCCAGAGTTAGTAAAGGAATATTATAAGCGCCAAAAGCTGAGGGCAATTTTGTCAGCAAAGAATTGGACAGCCACTTTAAGCCTGTGGAATCAGTGACAAACCAGCCCGGATTGACATTGGCGATGTTTTCTTGCTGCGTGGTTAAAATGCCAGCCTCATAAGCAAAAAGCAGCCAAACAAACAACATCGTACCGGCTACCAGACCTGATACAAACAAATAAGGAAACAGCCGCCTAAAGTTGCCTGTTAAAACCACGTAACAGAAGATGACTGGAAATATGAAGACCATCGTATATTTTGCCAATAGCCCTACACCTATAACGAATCCAATGGCAATGGCTAGACTCATTGATGCTTTTCTGGACAAGATGATGATCAGGAGCAGAGACAGGCAAAAGAAAAATGTTAACTGGACATCTGTTAGAGCAGAAGTGCCTAACCGGAAAATGAGTGGGAATGATAGCAGCAAGACGGTAGCCACAAAACCGACTGTTTTGTTATATAGTTCACGGCCGATACAGTAGGTGAGCAAGATAATGCCAAACCCAAATACCAGACTTACCAGCCGCAGGACGAGAAGATAAGGGCCAAAAATACGCAAAGCAAGCCCATTTATTAAAGGGATAAGCGGCGGGTGCTGTGGGCCTAACCATTCAATGTTGGCATATTGATTGAAAAATGAAGCTGTGCCTTGCGTAGCTACGATCTTGGCCGATTCAAAGCTATACTGCTCATCATATGTCCAGCTTCGTTGGTAGATAGCATAAATGATGCCTATACCGAAAATGAGCAGAGTAAACAGAATCAACATGAGTTGCCACCGCTGTCTGACCCATTTAGCTGTACGTAAAAAATAAATGTCAGGAATGATGATAACGACCGTGCCGATCACAAGTACATAAAGTCCCAAAAGTGGTAATTTGCTGGCGTTGGCAGCAGCGCCGGTAGCCCAAATAGCTGCTACCCAGACAAGTTGAAAAAAAAGCATGACTGCCAGCACTTGCCAGGCCTGAATAGCCGTATTAAACCGGTAATATAGGGAATCTTCTGGCAATTCCTGATCCTGGCGGATCAATGGTTTTAGAAATGATGAATCACTCATTCTTCACTTTTACAAAAATCAGATTGCTTTTCATATTACAGTGATTGTGTAAGGTCAATTCCCGAATTGATGCCATTTCGGGAATTGGCTGGAGGTTTTTTCAAAACGGGTAGGATCATTTAATTTTTGAAAAAGCCTAATCTAAGATTGAATCATTTAACAGATTGTGGTGCAACTTCATTTGCCCAGGGTACAGTATTGAACTTTTGAATGCCGATTTCTTGCAATTTGTGGAAATAGATTTGCTTATGAGCCTCTGGCGACCACTGTTCCAGAAATGTGCGATACCCATTTTCACCTAACTGTGTGCGCTGTGTTGGCGAACTGGCAATTTTTTGAATTGCTTCCAGCAATTCTGTATCAGTACGATATACGTATCCGCCATCACTATCCTCCACCACCTCTGGCAAAGCGCCTAAATCGCGCACAATGACAGGTGTCTTACGGGCAAATGATTCCACAATGATAATGCCAAATGTCTCATAAGTGATCGAGGGTACAATGGTTGCCAGGGCATGATGATATAGGGCGCCTAGTTCATGCTGGGGGAGTGGGCCTAAAAATTTGATGCGGGGATTAGCGGCCGCTTGTGTGCGTAACTCATTTTCATATTTGCCCGTCCCAGCTACCAGTAAATCATATCCTTCTACTTTACCCCAAACGGGGATAAGTGTTTGCAATCCTTTAATATCTTCTAAACGGCCGACAAAAAGAAAATATGGGTTTTCTTGCGGCCGTTGGCCCGGTTTCTGCCAATCCTCATCTGCCCGCTCAATGAAGTAAGGCAGGTGGGTGACGGGTTGGGAGAAGCCTCGTTTGGCGTGCATATCGGCCGTAAAGCGACTGGGAGAAATAAATCGGTCTATATGGCGGCTGGTTTGTTTCAGATAACCGGTGTAACGCCAAAGCTGGGGCGGCTTTTTAGCGGCCAATGTACAGCGCAAACATTCTGGTTTTTCACAGGCGCGTTCGTTGAATTTCCATAAAACATGGGTGGGACAAATAAGCCAATGTTCATGAGTCATGTATAGTTTTATGAACTGTTTGTTACGGGGTATCAGGGTCAATATTTGTGGTCCCAGCAAGGAAATATTATGGTATTGGATTACGTCGTAAGTTTTGCTGTTAAGTAAGGTTTCCAGGGTGTGGCGTTTGAGATACGGCCGTCCCGTTTGTTGTGTCAACAATGGAGATAGCCATTTATAAGGGCTGCGTAGTTCATGCCGGGTCACATTGGGATGCTCTGTAAAAGAAATCTCCGGTTCGGCTGGGTGCTGCAAATGATACGCATCCACACAATGCACCACATCCACTTGATGCCCGGCATCCCCCAGCAGATGGGATAGCCGATAAATATACATCGCGTCGCCACCAAAACTGTATGGCGGATAAAACGTCGTCAGGTGTAGAAAATTAAGCGGTCGGGTCATGAGGCTGAAACTCTATGAATCACATCTAGCATTTGCTGAGCAGCATCGGGCCAGGTTAACGATTGGGCGGCTTGCAAACCTGCTTGGCGCATCTGCCGCTGCCGGTCTTCTGAACGGAGAACCTGAACCAATGCGTCTTGCAATGCTGGTGTGTTGGTAGGGTCAATGAAGATGCCGCCTTCGCCCAATAAAGCTGGTAGCGGGCTGGCTGTGGTGGCAATGACCGGGCAGCCACAAGCGGCCGCTTCTACGGCTGGTAAACCAAACCCCTCCATTAAAGATGGCAAAGCTAACACGGTGGCCAGATTCAAGAGGATAACCAGTTCCTCATCAGAGAGGTAACCGGTGAAAATGACTTTGTCCTGTATGTTCAACTCTTGAATTTGTTGTTGTAAGATATTAATTTCACTGTAGAAAACTTCTTTTTTATATTCGCCTACCATTACCAGTCGGGCATCGGCAAACGTATCATCCTGCGCCAAATTAGCGAATGCGTTAATAAGGGTTTCTAAGTTTTTGTGAGGGCCAAAGCCGCCTACGTAAATGATATGGCGCTGCGAATCAGACAACCCCACATCTTTCATTTTAGATGTAAATTGCGCTTTCTCCAGACGGCCAAATACAGGATCACTGGCCTCACTGACCACATGAATTTGTTCTTCTGGCATGTGGAAATGAGCGGCAATGCCCTGGCGGGAATAATCGGAAACGGTAACGATAGCATCTGCCTGCCGCCGACCCAGGGCTACTTTGGTTTTCCAGAAGAGACGGGCGGTTGGGCTAGGCAAGGTCATTTGAGGATAGGTTTCGGCGATGATGTCATGTATCATGACGATTTTTTTAGCCCGACTGAGGACGGGGATGTAGCTGTAAACAGTGGGAAAAAGCAGTAAATCACAATCGGCGCCGGAAATGGTCTGGCTCATACGCCACATATCGCGCAGAGAACGACGGCCGTTGGCCGCAGCAGAGACGGCCGTGGGCGCTTTTGCGTTGACTAGCTTCTTTTCCGCTCTTTCTGGCAATGTATCCTCATTGGTGGCCGAATCTAAAAAAAGGGTGTATCGGTTTTCCTGATCGAGTTGAATTAGGGCGCTAAACAAAGCGCGGGCATGACGGCCGTAGCCGCGATTATTAAGCCAGACTGTGGCCTCAATCCCGATGTGCATATGAGATTCCCTGAACAGGTTCCCCAGACTGATCATCAATTGGCTGGTGTGCTAGACTGCTTAAAAAGGTATTAGCTGAACGGATGTATTGTTGGCGAGATTTGCTGAACCGGGGAGAGATATTGTAAAAGAAGATGTACCATAAGGCTGAAAACCCATCACTGAATTTAATCTTTTTACCTTCTTCATAGGTACGGCCGTAATACGAAATCGGCACCTCATAAATGCGAGCGTTCGTCTTGGTAATCAGCGCCGTAATTTCTACTTCCATACCAAAACCAGAGCTGGTCAAATTCAAGTTTTTAATCAGCGGGGTGCGGAATGCTTTGTAACATGTTTCGATGTCGGTCATATTCACATTTGTCAGGATATTAGACAAAAATGTGAGTGATTTGTTAGCCAGGTAATGATAAAAATAGAGAACTCGTGTGGCTCGTCGTACCAGGAAACGACTGCCATAAACCACATCGGCCCTATCATCCAAAATCGGTTTAATAACCCCTTCAATTTCATCAGGATCATATTCCAGGTCTGCATCCTGGAACATGGTAATATCTCCTGTTACTTCTTGTAGTCCACGGTGGATTGCGGCCGTTTTGCCTTCATTATGCGGTTGTTCAATCAACTGTACCAGAGGCAAATTCATTTCCGACACCAGGCGCACGGTGTTGTCAGTGGAGCCATCATCTACCACAATAATCTCTTTTAGATAGGGTATGTGGCTTACTTTTTCCAAAATAATGCTGATTGTAGCTTCTTCGTTATAAGCGGGAACAATAATTGATAAGGAAAGTGTTTTTGCCATAATCCTACAACTCCTCTAGCCTATTTTCTTGTTACCAGGTTTTCCAAGGAGCGTCTCCATCAATCCACATAGATTCCAATAAACGTTTATCACGCAAGGTATCCATTGGCCGCCAAAAGCCATGATGACGATAAGCCATAAGCTGTTTGTCACAAGCCAGTTGTTCGAGTGGCTCACGTTCTAGCACAGTGCTGTCTTCTTGTAGGTAGTCGAAAACTTCGGGTTCAAACACAAAAAAGCCACCGCTGATCCAACCCTCTCCAGTTTGGGGCTTTTCAGCAAATTCGTGGACAGCGTTTCCTTGTAAAGCTAAAGCGCCAAAACGGGCCGGCGGCCGCACGGCCGTCACCGTTGCCAGCTTACCATGTGCTTCATGAAAAGCCAACAATGCCCGAATATCTACATTCCCTACGCCATCGCCATAAGTGACCATGAAGCGATTATTTTTGGCAAACGGCCGCAAACGTAGCACACGGCCGCCCGTCATTGTCTCCACACCCGTATCAATAATACCAATCCGCCAATCATCCCCATTCGTATTCATCACCTCTTGCGACCCATCCTTTAGGTTCACAAAATAATCATTGCTGCGAATGTAATAATTGTGGAAATATTCCTTAATCATTTCCCCCATATAGCCGCAGGCCACTAAAAAATCCTTAAACCCGTGGGCTGCATAAATCTTCATAATATGCCAGATGATTGGCCGGCCGCCGACTTCTACCAATGGCTTCGGCCGTGAAACTGTTTCTTCTGCCAACCGTGTCCCTTTTCCGCCTGCTAAAATGATAACCTTCATCGTTTACACCACTTTCAATTCAGGGATAGGAACAATAAACTGTCCCCCACGATCATGATATTCTTGCTGCTGTCCCATAATTTCATCGGCAAAATTCCAGGCCAGAATGACAACATAATCCGGCTGCTCCTCCAACAGTGTAGAAACCGGCCGTACTGGAATATGCATGCCCGGCGTCAAATAGTCTACCTTCAAGGGACTTTTATCAACCGTATAAGGCATCAAATCAGTGTTAATCTGGCAATAGTTCAACAAGGTGTTGCCTTTGGCCGATGCCCCATAGCCTACAATTGATTTACCCTGTGCCTGCAAATTTGTCAGTAAATCTAAAAGCTCTTGTCGGCTCTGGGCCACATCTTTAGCAAACTGCTCATAGGTGGCAAATGACCGGAAGCCTCGGCGCTGTTCTTCTTCGGCCTCGTCTAATACTGTTTGAGAATGTCCGCCGTAAAACTCTGGCCGACCGGCATACATCCGCAACGATCCGCCATGAACGGGCACATGATCCACACGCACCAGAGACAGCCCGGCCGTTTCACACAAACAAATCAGTGAATTGACCGAAAAATAGCATAAATGCTCATGATAAATGGTGTCATATTCCAGTCCGTCTAACAAATGACCTAGATAGGGCATCTCCAAAATAGCCAACCCATCTTCTGCCAATAAATGTTTGAATCCTTGCAGAAAATTAGGCGTGTCATCTACATGAGCCAACACGTTATTGCCAATGACTGCCTTGGCCGGCCCGTAAGATTCTTGAACTTGTTTTGACACTGCCAAATTAAAAAACTCGCTGACCGTTTCAATATCATGTGACCGGGCAATATCGGCAATGTTGAGAGCCGGTTCCACGCCCAGTGTTCTGACATTTAATTCCTTAAAACAGCGCAGCAAGCTACCGTCATTACTGGCTACTTCTACTACCAGATCATCTTGACCCATCTTTAACAAATCTACTACTGTTTGAGCATATTTTTTGTTATGGGCGGCAATGGTGTCTGATGTGCCGGTGACGTAGATATAATCGCGGAACAACACTTCCGGGTCAATTACATCTACTAACTGCACAAGGGAGCAATTTTCACAGAAGTAAACATCCAACGGGTAGCTTGCCTCGGCCGCAAACTGATCGGACGTTTTAAGAAATGAATTTGCTAGTGGCGTTGGCCCTAATTCTAAAAAGAACTGCATCTGCCGACGGCCGCACAAACGGCAGGTTTCTCGACGGTGATGAACCGGTTGTGTTGATGTTTGGGTCACAATAAATCCTCCGTAATAAGGAATTAGATGTAGTACGTCAATACTTCGATAAAATTTTTTGGACAATTTACTCGAGGTAGAGTCCAAATTTTTCTTTTCGATGTATTGGGGTACGACAATTAGAGATTAGGAGATTGGAGATTAGTTCAATCTCCAATCTCCCAATCTCCCGTAAGTTGTTTTCTTAACCGGCAGATGTTTCGGTTTTGAAATTGGTCTGTTCTAATTCCCGTTTCCAGTTTCCTAGATCGGGGGAGAAGCGGTACTGTAACAACTTCCAGAAAAACTCACCCACTGTGTTTACATTGACATGGGATAAACCATTGCCGCGCAAACGGCCGAAAACATTAAACTCTAAAATCCGCACTCCCATATAGTGGGATTTAATAATCATTTCTGCATCTAAAAACCAATTTTTTGATTTCAAATCCAGTTGTGTGAGTACATCACGGGGAATAATTTTAGGGCTGCCATTCACGTCGTAAGAACCTAAGCGTGGCCATAAGATGTTAACAAAAACATTAAACCCTACGGACACAATTTTGCGAGTCAGGCCATCCATACGGAAGCGGCGGCGTACTTTAGCAATCACATTTCCATTTGTAGCCGCAATCGCTTCATAGAGGCGGACCACATCTTCAGCATCCACCTGCCCGTCCGCCGGGATGATGCCAATATAAGGAGCTGTAGCTACTTTTAAGCCACACAAAACGCCGTTCCCATACCCTTCGTTTACGTCTACCCGGTGGTAAACAACGGCCGTATGTTTCACCGCTAATTCCTGAATAAGCTCACCGGTACGATCAACAGAGCCATTATCTACGGCGATTAATTCCAGATTGTAACCGGCATTTTCAAACGCATTTGCCAGATGGGGAATGGTGTAACCGATCATTTCTTCTTCATTATAACAAGGCATGACAAAGGAAATTTGTGGTTTTATTTTGCGTGTTTTTTCGGATGGTGTGTCAGTCATATGTGACCTCCAATAATAATTGCCTGGTTTGTTCAGACAGTTTCTGTTTTTTTGGCGTTGTTAATTGTCAAATGTTGATTGTCTGTTGGAACCAACGTGCGACGTAAATCTTGAGCAAACATCGTGCGGGTAAATTTACCCAACCCTGATGGATGCTCACCAAAGGTTTCAATCCGGGTTTGAATACGGGCTTTGTGGTCGGCTTCTACTTCGGTGGCAAAGGTTTGGTTTTCGGTAAAGCTGTATTGGTTTAATGGTTTAGCATAGAAGCTGTTGCGCCATGATTCAATATCGTACCTGGTCGTGAATGTGGGCGTGGCTGCCAGTGTATCCGCAAAAGGAGTATAAAGGAGAACGGTACGAAGGTATTCGATAACGGCCGTTAACATCTCCACATCTACTTCTTTACCCGTATCAACAATAGAAGTCGCTATCGCCTCCTGTAAAAAACCCAGCCCATCTTGCGTCGTATAAAAACGGCCGATCATCGAATATTTACTGAGTAAATTGCCGCCGATTGCGCCATCGGCCAGGCCATCGTAATTTTCTTTTGACCATTCGATACACGCTTCTTTGGTTTCAAATAACTCTTCCTGACTTTCCCGCACAAAATCAGCAATCAGTTCTTTAATGCCTTCAGGCGCCTCAGCCAGCAAAGCTTGCATCTTTACAATAACCCGATAAGGCTTAACCCTTTCCTGTCGGGCAAATTCAAATGCTTCCTCATAATTTCCTTCATAGTAAAAAATCGTCAGCAGCAGATGGAAGATACGCGCTTCCAGATAATCTTCAAAGCTGAAGGTAGGGGTTGCCACCACAATCTCTTCCACTTCCACACAAGGCTCATCCGTATAGTTGCCAATGTTACGCGCTACCACGCGGAAACGAGTTACAAAGCCCCATTTGTCTCGTGTTTCTGGGTCGCTTAACGGTGCGCCGTGCAGCAACATTAATTGATGAGCGGAAATCCGTTTGGCGCCTGTATCCAGTAGTTTTTCTACGGACTTCATGAAGGACGCTCTGGTTTCACCGGGCATACTTAGAATCAATTCGCCGTATGATTGCATTCCCTGAGCCTGTAATTCCTTCTGAATTTCTGTGTACGTTTGTAATTTGATGTTAGACCGCTTGATATTTTTTAATACAACAGGATTCAATGATTGCACGGCGGCCGTCATAGGCATAACTCCATTCGTTTTTCGCATCACCCGAATAATACGTTCATGTTTATTCTTGCCGGTGGTTGTGCGGATGTACTGCGGCCAGTTGTATTTATCTTGCAAAAAGGCGATGTAATCAGCTACCTCTTCATCCAACTGGTACATGCCAAAGTTATCATCAGCAAAACACAGCGGAATTTCTGGTTTGATGTGTTGAGCCAAATATAAAAGATCGGCTTTCACATTTTCCAGCGAATGAGCATAAATTTTACTGTTCGTTTTTACGGACGAGTTGCAGAAGGCACAAGTAAAGGGACAGCCGCGGGCAATCTGCATCATCGGAAAATAGCCAGTATCCAGGAATGGTTCCATCAGACCGGCCAGATAAGGCGAGGGGATTTCATCCAGGTCTCGAATTCTTTCCACGTTGCCACCCTGCACAAAATCACCCGTTTTTTTGTGTATCCACAGATTGCCAGGCACACTTTCTTCTTGCAGCCCCTCAACAGATAAACCTACATCATAATAACGTTGTATCAGGTTTAGAAAAGCACGTTCTCCTTCATATGTCGGTCCGCGAACGGCCGCGTCAATGGTTGTAAGGGTACGCAAATAACTTTCTTGTTCAGTGATGGTTAAGGGAAAGTTGGGACCGCCCAGTAAGGTTAAGGTGTCTGGACGCCTGTTCTTAGTATATTGGGCAAAAAGCATAGCTAGTTCATGATTCCAGGCGTAACTACTCAGACCTAACACATCAGGTGGATTGGCATCCACGGCAACTTTCAAATCTTGTGGTTCTCGGAACAATTGAATATCCAGCTCTTGATCGTTTTTTGTCTTTAAATATTTTTGGGTGTAGGTGGCCAGATTAGCGACCCCTAGCGGATATATATCTGAGGATATAGTGACTTGATTGTGGCCTAAATCTGCTAGAAATATACGCATACTTCCGTCTCCTATGTAAATCGAACATCCCTGTTCGATGCCTGAACTGTTCGGTGTCCGAAGGTGGATATTCGGGCTACAAATTTCCATTCATGATGGTGGGTTGCCATCGGTGAAGGATAGATAATGCTTGAATGCACTGTTGTCTTATGGATGTGATATACCAAGACAAACTGTATGGGTCTAAACTTACGTGTAGACTAAAGTTTCGAGGTAAGCGTTTTAGGTTTAATGTTCGTGACTATTCGGGCGCGATGTACTCTTCTCAGAGTAATATGTAATGTCATGACCGTTTGCAAGTGTGTCGCACCTTTGGTAGCTGTATAGTTACTAATCTGCTACATGTCTGGTGGCAGGGGCATTTAACACAATGGTGTCATTGGCCTGGCGAACTTCACCTATACCGTCTGGCTCATCGCTGATTTCGGCATAAACTATTTTGATGCCATTACCGGCCGTCAACTGCCAAATGATCTCTTCATTGTAGGTTCGCCAGGGAGACCAGTTGCCTGTTTCATTACGGAAGCGCATGGATTTTGCCCAATCTGTACCGTACATATATAAGGTCACATTTCGGTTGCTGGTTTCATACGCTTCCCGGTTTATCACCACCGGCATTATATTGCTGCGCCGGCCGAAATTTTGTGTCCAGTAATGATCATATGGGCCATTTTGGGTTGAATCTGCCTGGCAATCCCCATCATTATCTTCGCGCACATTTTTTTGATCGGTTGCCTGGTATATATAACCAATACCCATTTCCCAAAAATCAGGTGACAAAATATTTTCTTTATGTCCCGAACTATCCATCCAGCCCTCCATAACACTTTCGGGTGTGTTGTAACCGGCGGCGATATTCTCGCCTAAATTATTCCACTCAACATACCCGGCATCATCTATGCGATCCCAGGGTGATTTTTCACTGTCTAAATCGCAATGGTCAAAGAAGTTGTGGACGGCCATATTTTTGCTGTGGGTGTTGGCGGCCGTTTCCAGATGTACTTCTCCTTTTAAGGGGGGAAGCTGGCCGTTTTGCCAGCGTTGCTCGTTAACGATTTCCAATACCCGGGCGGTTGTAGGCACGGCCGTAACCTCTGCCTGAACAATGGGTGACGGCCGTAAACCAACCACACTCAGCAGCAAAAATAAAAAACCACAATAACCCAGGTATCTGGAGCGCATAAATGACCTCCAACCATGAGTGGTAACTAATGAGATTAGGAGATTAAATCTCTCAATCTCCAATCTCAAAGATAGAACGGTTAATAAATCATAGTTCCCTAATTGTAATCGGAATTTACGATTTTTCTAAAAGTTCTTCACAATTTCTGAACAGTTATCCGTTAATCTTAGAACAATTCAATAAAACAGGCAGATGTTCATGTCCCAGGTAAGCGTTCAGCCCTTCTGGAACAATCAGGTTTTTCTCCGCACCAAACAATTTTTTTGCCCGAGCAAAAACCTGGTTTCAATAAACTGAACAACGACCCTTCAGAACTAATTGCCAAATTAAAATACACTCTATGGAGGTGTACAATGAACAAATTAACAAAAATCGGCGGTATTCTAATTGCTTTAGTGGCCCTGGCAGCTCTAATCGGCTCAACAATGACCTTTGCTCAGGATGATGAACTGGTCGCTCCGGTGGCGCCGCAAGAAGAAGGTGTGCCTGGCCCGCATTTGGGCAAAAACGGCCGTTTCGGCCAACGCGGCCGCCAACTCTTCGACAAAGAGGCTTACCAGGCAGCTTTGGCTGATGAACTGGGCATTACCGTAGAAGAATTAACGGCCGCCCAAGAAGCTGCCAAAGAAACAGTCATCCAGCAGCTTGTAACTGACGGAACCATCACCCAAGAACAAGCAGACGCCATCCTCAGCGGGGAAGGTCTGCGAGGTGGTTTTGAACCATTACTGCAACGCGAAGAGATAACGGCCGTCATCGCCGAAACTCTTGGCATCACAGTGGAAGAACTGGAGGCTGCCCATGATGAGGGTAAAACTCTGACTGATTTGGCCGAAGAACAAGGCATCGAGATGGAAACAGTTCAGGCGGCTATTCAAGAAGCTCATGAAGCGGCCGTTTTGCAGGCTGTAGAAGATGGAACCATCACCCAGGAACAGGCTGATTGGATGTTGGAACATGGCGCTAACGGCCGTGGAGGCCCGCGTGGTAACGGCGGCTTTGGTCGCGGTGGACATCGTGGCGGTCCGCAAGGTGGCTTTGGCCCTGGTGGATCCCAAGGGTCTCCTGCGGATGACTCTCCTACGTTTGCTCCTCAAGGCTAAAGGCGAACGTAACCACTAAGGAATGGGGATTTTATTAAACCCCAAACTTGTCATACCTGCGAAGGCAGGTATCCATCTTTTTAGTCGAGTGGATTCCCGCCTTCGCGGGAATGACAAATTAAAGTTCATGGGATTATTTAATCCTCATTCCTAGAATATATGTGGAGATATAAGATTATGACTATAACATTACCAGTCCTCCAAAAAGATAAATATCTGGAAAAAATATCACAGCATATTT
>JAAEOP010000446.1 GCA_024223125.1 Chloroflexota bacterium | reverse complement strand
GGCGATTTTTATGAACCTGAGCAAATTAGATCGGTAAACGTCTAAATGGCGGCTCAGGTTCATATAAGCGATTCGGGACAATTGTTTATTACAGATCTAATTTATAAATCGCAATTCAAATCGCTGGCAAATTGCAAATTCGCCTTACAAGGTATTTTATGCGAATTGTAGTAGATGCTTTAGGAAGTGATGATCGGCCGGGGCCAGATGTGGCTGGGGCTGTGATGGCTGCCCGTGAGTATGATGTGACAATTATTCTGGTGGGCGATCAGGTGCGAATTGAAGCGGAATTGGCACGACACAACACGACCGATTTAGCCATTGAATGCTGCCACGCAGCCGATGAAGTGACGATGACTGATAAGCCGGCCGACATTGTGAAAGGAAAACCAAATTCGTCGCTACATGTGGGTATGCGTCTGGTACGGGATGGGCAGGCGGACGCTTTTGTAACCGCCGGCAATACGGGCGCTGTATTGGCGGTGGCTACGCTGCGGGCGGCAGGAATCGGCCGTATTCGGAGTGTTAAACGGCCGGGGCTGGGACTTGTGTTTCCTATTAAAGAACGGCCGTTTCTAATTGACAGCGGCGCAAATGCAGAATGTAAAGCACAGTTTTTGCTACAATTTGGCATCATGGGCTCCGTTTATGTGGAACGGGTTTTCGGCGTCCAAAATCCGCGTGTGGGCTTGATTTCAATTGGCGAAGAAGCGGGTAAAGGGACGGAGTTGGTACAGGAAACGGCCGCGCTACTGCAAGCCAGTAATCTGAATTTTGTGGGTAACATTGAACCCAAAGAGTTTATGTTTGGCGCGGCCGATGTTGCTGTAACGGATGGGTTTTCCGGCAATCTCATCATGAAAACGTCAGAAGCGATTGCTAGATATATGTCAGAGGTAATTCGAGAAGAGCTTAAAGCGAATCCCATTTCTGCAGTTGGGGGTTTATTGGCTAAACCTGCTTTTAGTCGAATGCGTAAACAGTTAGATCCAGAAGAGGTGGGCGGAGCGCCGCTGTTGGGTGTGAATGGCGTTGTGATTATTGGACACGGCCGTTCCCAGGCTTACGGCATTAAACAAGCGGTTGGGCAAGCCCGGCTGGTGGTGCAAAGCGGCGCTGTCGCTGCCATCACGGCAGGTATTCGTAACTCGTAATCCGTATTCCGTCATCTGTAGTTCGGAACACGGAACACGGAATACGGAACACGGAACACGGAGCAAAAGAATGGAAAGTCATTTTTACGACAAAAAAGGTCGCCCGCGGGTGGTTGTCACCGGCATGGGGGTGATGAGTTCGGTAGGGCATTCAGTGACAGAAACATGGGAGAGCCTGTTACACGGCCGTTCCGGTATTGGCCCTATTACCCGCTTTGACGCCTCAGAATTCCCCTGGAAACTTGCCGGGGAAGTAAAAGATTTTGACCCTAAGAAATATATAAATTTCAAAGAAGCCCGGCGCATGTCAAGGGTATCTCAATTGACTGTAGCAGCCGCCAGAGAAGCGTTGGCAGACTCAGGTTTGGCCGGTGAAAAAGCGCCAAACCCGGAACGTGGGGGAACTTTAATTGGTGTCGGCGTTGGCGGGGCGGATGTTGGTTTTGATCAATGGGAAATTTTGAAGGCAAAGGGGCACGGCCGTGTCAGTCCTTTTGCCATGACCGGTTTTTTGCCCAATATGCCCAGCTATCATGTCAGCTTACTGGCTCAAACCCAGGGGCCAATTGCCACCGTTAACGCCGCCTGCGCCACCGGAACCCAGGCTATTGGGGAAGCGATGGAATTTATCCGCAGGGGCAGCGCCGATATGGTAGTATGTGGCGGCGCTGAAGGGTTGATTATTGAAGCGGCTATTGTGGGTTTCGGCCGTATGCAGGCTTTGTCTACTGCTTTTAATGATACACCAGAGCGGGCGTCACGGCCGTTTGACAAAGATCGAGATGGTTTCATCCTCAGTGAAGGGGCTGGGGTGCTGATCATTGAGCGGCTGGATCATGCGCTGGCTCGTCAGGCGCCCCATATTTATGCCGAACTGCTGGGACACGCTTCCTCCTCAGATGCTTTCCATGTAGCCGCCCAAGACCCAGAAGCCATGGGGGCGATGCGGGCTATGAAATGGTCTATAGAAGACGCCGGCTTAACGCCCGCTGACGTAGATTACATTAACGCCCACGGCACCGGCACACCGATGAACGATAAAACGGAAACTTTTGCCATTAAACGGTTGTTTGGCGAGCGGGCGTATGGGATACCTGTTAGCAGCAGTAAATCTGTGTTAGGGCACGCTATGGGCAGTGCGGGGGCCATTGAAGCAATTATGAGTATCAGCGCTTTGCAACACAATATTGTCCCGCCTACCTGGAATTATGAGACGCCTGATCCTGAATGTGATCTGGATTATGTGCCCAATGCGCCCCGTGAACAGGAATTACATGTCGCGCTCTCTAATTCTTTTGGCCTCGGTGGGCAGAATGCTTGTTTGGTGATGGGCAAATATCAGAAGGGAAAAGAGGAGATTGGAGATTAGAGATTGGAGATTGGAGATCGTCAAATCTCTAATCTCTAATCCCCAATCTCTGAAGCGTTATGATAACTATTCGCGACGATAAAAAAATTGCCCGTTTACGACTACTGGGCCAGGTAGCCAGTTTTGCTGGTATGGCTGCTTTGATTGGGGGGATGGCGCTTGTTTTTTTTGGCGATCCGCAGCGGGTGTTCTGGCTGCAAATAACGGCGCTGTTTGTCGGTTGGCTGCTTTCGCAAGTGGGCATCTATTATTCACAACGTTTTTTTAGACGGCCGCGTCCGGACGAGGTATTGGATGAGGCTTTAGAGAAGCTGGCGCGTAACGGCCGTCTTTATCATTACAGTTTACCGACGCCTCATGTGCTGCTGTTGCCCAGCGGCATCATCATCTTCATTGCCAAATACCAGGGCGGTAAAATCTCTGTAGAAGGAGACAAATGGAAACAGTCGGGCACGGGGCTGCGGCGTATTTTTGGACAGGAAGGCATTGGCAATCCGTCTAAAGAAGCAGCCCAGGCAATTGGAGCGTTGGCTGACTTTCTCAAGAAAAATGCGCCTTCCGTTGCCGAAGTACCCATTGGTGCGATGATTGTCTTTACGACCAAAGGCGTCTATGATTTGGACTTGAAAGGGTCTGATATACCGGCCATGCACTACACAAAGATTAAAGGGTACCTAAAGCAAAAGAAACGAGCCAAAGATTTGCCCCACTATGATTATGAAGCGCTTCGTGACGCATTTGATCAAAAAGCAAGGGTGACAGACGATCAATGACTGTCAACAGTAATTATTGACATTCAGAAAAAGATTTTGACTTAGATTGGTTCAATCTAGCAAATTGAACCAATCTAATGCCCAAAACATTATCTGAACAGCTATAGTTCATGGAAATTTTACCGGGTATTCACTGGATTGATGGTGGCAGTAGTAATATGTATCTGTGTGTGGAAGAGAATGATCTGACACTGATTGATGTCGGTATGCCCAAAAAGAAGAAGCAGATTTTACAGATGATCTCAGATATCGGCCGTCAACCGGCCGATTTGACTCGTATTTTGGTAACTCATGCGGACCTGGATCATGTGGGTAGTCTGGCGGCCGTGCAAGAAGCTACCGGAGCCAAGATAGTTGCCAGCCGCCGCACGGCC
>JAAEOP010000445.1 GCA_024223125.1 Chloroflexota bacterium | reverse complement strand
TGCATTTCATTTAATAAGGTCGTTAGATGGGGGGTATGTTGGTGACGGCCGTTGGCTGGCGAGGCGTTGTTCTGCGGAATTTCCAGGCCAGAATCTGCCAGATACTGCGTCACCAACTGCCACCATTCATCATGCAAATTTCCCCCTGGGCTGCATACTGCTTCTGCCACCAACAATGTTTCTTCAGACAGAGGCATAAACAACTGTTGAGCGTAGGGCCACAATTCATTCAGAGCTGCTTGCATACGCTGCTGGCTCTCTTCTGTGCCCAAACCCAACCACCTGACCCAGCTCTGCGTATGGCGCAAATGATACACTTCTTCCATACGGATTTTGGCGGCGGCAGCGGCCAATGGTGGGTAACTGCCGTCGGCCAACGCGGCCAGATGCACCATTTCATACACATCAAACAGATATTGGCGCAGCATGCTAAACGCCCAATCACCAATGGGCAGCTCGACCATTTGCACATTGCGGAATTCATTGGCGCTGCGGAAGAAGGCGGCCGTGTCTGCATCCTCACCCGTCAAATCTTGCCGCAAATGATACCAGACGGCAGCATGCCCCATCTCGTCCAGAGCTATATTGGTAAAGGCAACATCCTCCTCCAAAATGGGGCCGTGCCCTGTCCATTCAGAATTACGGTGGGCCAGAATAAGTTCATCATCGGCCAGAGTTAAAAGTTTGTGGGAAATAGCAGTTTGTAGTGCGTGGTTCATGATCTGAATACGGGGATTGGAGATTTGGCAATCTCTAATCTCTATTCATCCTTTTCTCGCTTGATTTGTTGCATCATGGAAACAGTACGGTACTGGTTGGGCAGGCGGTATTTTTTCTCGGCCGGGGGTTGGAACATAGTGGGGATGTCGTCTTCCTGGCTGGCAGTCACGGCCGTTTGCAAACACACCCACCACACAAATACCTCATCCTGGGGAAAGGTTTCCAGCGCCAATTGCAACGCATGAGCTGGTGAAGAAGCTGCCACCTCGCCAACATGGGTAGTAAACGCCATCCCCCGCCGCTCGGTTTGTTTTTGAAAAATGAGATAGGTTTCGCGGGAAGCATTTGGGTCAATCTCGGCCAACCAGGAATCATCTTCGGCCAGTTCTGCGGCCGTTTTGCTAAAGATGATGTCGGCGCGGGCGGCCCATAAACTGTGGCAACGGGGACGGCGGGCGAATAAGTCACGGCCGTTTTGCAGAGCCATCTCCCCATCTATCGCATGAACTGTGCCGATACTTTCATGGGGTTTGCCGGGACGGTCTTGCTTAAATATTTCGTAACGAGGCCATTGTGTGTCGGTCATTTTTTGTTATCCGTGTTCCGTTGTCCGTGTTCCGTTGTCCGTGTTCCGTTGTCCGTGTTCCGTTGTCCGTGTTCCGTTGTCCGTGTTCCGTTGTCCGTGTTCCGTTGTCCGTGTTCCGTTGTCCGTGTTCCGTTGTCCGTGTTCC
>JAAEOP010000444.1 GCA_024223125.1 Chloroflexota bacterium | reverse complement strand
GCCATGTTGGGGTGGATCATACCAGCCCCTTTGGCCATGCCGCCAATTGTTACCCGGCCGTCGGGCAGTTCTACCTTCACAGCTAGATGTTTGGGGATGGTGTCGGTCGTCATGATTGCTCGTGCTGCATCCACGCCACCATCATTTGTGCCCTCTGTCTTTTTGCGTTGTAACTGCGTTGTGGCCATTTCAATTCCCGCCCGCACTTCTTCCATCGGCAGTTGTACACCGATCACACCCGTAGAGAGTAGCAGTACCTGATTGGACGCACAGCCCAGACTCGAAGTGGCGATTTGCTGCATGGCGCGGGCATTGTCCAGCCCTGGCTGCCCGGTACAGGCATTGGCATTCCCCGCGTTGGCGACAATGGCGCGGATGCGGGTGTTATTGCCTGACAATGTTTCCCGATTTACGATGACGGGAGCGGCTACAACCTGATTTTTGGTATAAACGGCCGTCGCCGTACAGTCCATTTGACTGACCACCAAAGCCAGGTCGGGTCTATTAGTGTATTTAATGTGGGCAGCGACCGTACTCGTCCAAAATCCCATTGGTGTGGCGGGTCCCCCTTCAAGCTCCAATACAAAACTCATCTAAAATTTTTCTCCATTAGTTATTGTCACCAGATATTCACTGGTTGAACAAGATTACAAAGATTACTCCGTATCTTCATTCTTTTTCTTTTCGATCAACAACCTGATCATTTCAGCCTTTGCTTTTGTGGGTTAGCAATTGCCTTATCTGCCCCACCTACATTGATGATCGCCTCAGATGCTATATCTTCCAGCAGATTTCTTCTCAATTCAGGGGTTTGCCTCCTGATGACTCTCTCGTTGTCTTTTAGTGGGGCACCGACCTTTTAGAACTTCCCAATTCCTTCAAGGCTTTTCTACCGGTTGATGTAGGCGCCAAAAGCGATGGGATCATCAGCCAAATCGTGGTAGGTGAATCTCCTAAGGAATGGGAATTTATTTAATCCCCAAACTTTAATCTGTCATACCCGCGAAGGCGGGTATCCACTCCTCAGAAAAGATGGATTCCTGCCTTCGCAGGAATAACAACTTTCGGGTTTTATTTAATCCTCATTCCTAAGAAAGCTTCAAGATGTGCGAACATCATTGTAAGTTCATGATATGCAAGGATTCGTTCCTTCCTGCCATCAAAAATCAATTGAACTATGGGTTTAATGCCGGGGCTGTCTTCTCATCCATCATATTTTCCCTGATTATGCAGATTGACAATTCCACTTACGCAGCCACAACCCACCCCACAACAGTAATAAGACGCTGATCGCCGCTGCCAATCCTGCGCTGCTGCTGGTGGCCGATATATTTTGCAGGGTAACGGCCGTAGGCACATTCCCTGTATTCGTTGCTGTACTATCCTGAATACTCACCGAAAAGTCTGGCGTTTTCCCTTCTACCAGCGCATCCGTATCCGGATTAAACTCCAGGCAAAAATTATTTGGCTGTGTGGTAGACGCCGTCGCCGTAGCCAGGGCGCTGATCCAATACGTCTTGCTGTTCCCACCCGTCACCTGCACATTCGTATTATCCTCGGCAAAAGAGATAAGCTGTACGCCGCCCGTCATATTAAAGCCGGTAATGCCGCCCACCTGTACATCGCTGCCATCCGTCTCAAAGTTGCCGTCGCCATCATCCAGGCGAATACGGATCTCATCCAGGAAGGTGTCCGCTTCGGCGTCCGTCAGCGGCGTGGCACAGTCGCCGCGGAAAAAGGCAAGATTCCAGTAATTCAATTCCAAAGCCCGGTCGCCGGCGACACCATTGTGGGTAAAATCCACCTGCATCACATCATCTTCTGTACTATCAGGAATAAACACCGGCGAAGAGACCGACGTGTCGGTCAGAGCAAAGCCCGCGTTGCCGCCCTGATTGATGTAGACCACGTTCTGCTGGCTAAAGGTAGTAACGGCCAGGTCGAGATCACCGTCGCCGTCCACATCCCCTAGTACCAGCATTCTCGTTTGGTCAGCGCCGGTGCCAAAGTTGTAGCTGGTGGTATCAAAGGTGCCGTCGCCATCGTTGAGGTAAACCACGTTCTGCTGACCATTGTTGCTAGCAGCCAGATCGAGATCACCATCACCATCCACATCCCCCATTGCCAGCCACTGCATCTCGTCACTGCCGGTGCCGAAGTTGTAGCTGGTGGTATCAAAAGTGCCGTCCCCGTCATTCAGGTAGACAACGTTTTGGGGGCCGCTTCCGCCGGAAATATTTCCCACGGCCAGGTCCAGGTCGCCGTCGTTGTCCACGTCACCCAGCGCTAGGGCGCGGGTTCTATCACTGCCGGTACCAAAGTTGTTGCTGAGGGTGTCAAAGGGATGGCCTGTCCCATCGTTCAGTAAGATGATGTTTTGGCTTCCACTGACTGAAGCGTTCCCCACCGCAATGTCCACGTCACCGTCGCCGTCCAAATCTCCCATGACCAAGGCGCGCCCGGTGCCGCCGGCCGCCGTCAAGGTATAGCTGGTGGTATCAAACGTACCATCTCCATCGTTCAGGTGGACCCTGTCGCCGGCATCACCAATGACAGCGATGTCCAGATCGCCATCGTTGTCCAGGTCGCCCAGCGTCACTCTAGCTGTATAGGCAACTGTACCGCTGGCCGGCCCAAAATTATGGCTGATGGTATCAAAGGTGCCATCCCCATCGTTCAGATAAACCACATCTTGTTGGCCGAAGCTGACCACCACCAGGTCCAGGTCGTCGTCGTTATCTACATCGCCCACCGCCAGCCCTTGTGAGCCATCACTACCGGTGCCGAAGTTGTAGCTGGTGGTGTCAAAAGTGCCGTCACCATCGTTGAGATAAACCACGTCCTGTTGGTTCTGATTGGTTGCGGTCAGGTCCAGGTCACCATCGCCATCCAGGTCGGCCAAAACATTTTGCCAGGTGTCATCCGTTCCTGTGCCAAAGTTGTTTCCAATTGTGCTCCAGGGCGCGTTGCGGTGGGGCAGGTCGTTCTGCCAGGCGGCGATTTCGTATTCGCCGCCGGTGGTGGTGTTGTCCCGCGCCGTAGCCAGGTCAGCATCACCGTCGTTGTCTAAATCGGCGGCGGCCAACCCTGTGATGTTTGTACTGGTTGCGCCTACGTCTCTTTGGCTGAATGACCAGTCGAAGGTGTTATCGGCATTATTGCCTAAAACGAGCAGTTCGTTGTCAGCGCCGGTACTCATGCCCACAGCCACATCAAAATAGCCATTGTTATCGAAGTCGTTTATGGCGACTCGTTCTACATCGGCGTTCAGGTTGGCGATAATATGTTCGCTGAAAGTCCAGGCAGCGGCATCATAGCTGTTTTCCCATACTACCACTTCATCGTCATTGGAGCCTTGCGCGATGTCTACATAGCCGTCTTTATCAAAGTCGGCCGTAGCTACACTGTTGACCGTGCCGCTGCCACTATCCACATTGTGTTGTGTGAATGTCCAGGGAGTGGTGTCGTGGGTGTTCTCCCAGACCAGCACTTCCGCGCCAGTTGTGCCATTGTAACCCACGATCAGGTCGGTATAGCCGTCGCGGTCTATATCGGCCGCAGTCACATCGTTGGCGGTTTTGTTAGTCGAATTACTCAGGTTATGCGCCGTCCAATCTTCATCAAAGATATTTGGATTGGTAGAGCCATCATAGGGATTCTGCCATACAGTGACTTCATTGCCGCTGCCGCTGGTATGGACGGAGATGATGTCGAGATTGCTGTCGCGGTTTATGTCAGCTACAGTCAGACCGTTAACGTCTCCGGCAGAGGTAGCACTGATGTCCCGGCTGGTGGCCCAGGCGCCACCAAAGGGCGTACTGTTGCCTTTGAAAATGTAGACATTGTTATCTGTTCCCCCGGCGACCAGATCAATATAGCCGTCATGGTCGAGGTCGGCGGTGGCGATGGCGTTGGTTGCTGTGCCGGTGTCGCCTACTTGGGTTTCACTCCATGCGCTGCCGAAAGGGCTGCTGTTGTTCTGCCACGCTCGTAGTTCGTTAGTAGAACTGGAACGGCCGGTTACCAAATCTTGATCGCCATCATGGTCCAAATCTACAGTCAGGATGGTTCGCATTTGGACAGTGTTGCCAGAAACGGCCGTGCTATTGTCAAATTCAGTGGTTACATACCCGGTACGGATACTGTTGAAATAGGCATTGTGGTCGGCATTGTTGCCCGCGTTGGCGTTGAATAGGCGTACCTGGGAGACATCTTGCCCGTTGCCGGGGTCAATAAGAGCGCCCCAGAAGGTGTAGGACACGCCTGTCACCAATGGGGTGACGATCACACGGTAAGTATCGGTGCCGGTGAGGGTGAATTGGATGTGCAATCCTTCATCGGTGATACCAATACCGGTAGCTATTTGACCGCTGGCGTCATTGATGGTGTAACTAGTTCCACCGCCGACAAAATATAGTTCAAAGAGATTGGCGTTAGCGCTGTTACGCAGGGCAAAGCCGACGGTATTACCGTTATCAATGTATCCATTATCTATTTGTATTTGGAACTGGTCGCCAACGGTGAGGGCGCTGTTAAAGGGGCGCACAGCGTCGGCCGTATCACCAGAATTAGCCCACATCCCCCACGATTCGCCGCTGGTATCAATGTCGCCATCCCCATTTGTGTCGGTTGCAGCACCATTGCCGGTGGATGCGCCCATAAAATGTCCGGCATTGGTGCCGCTGGTCAGCGTCCAGGCGCCAAAACCGTAGCCATCGTTGTCGCCATTAGCCCAGGCAGCGTAAGCGGTGGCGTCGGCCTGGTCTCTGGCCGATGTAGCACCGGAGGTGGGCGGGGTGGCGCGGACGCCGGTTGTTATGAAAAGTAAAACCATAATGAGCATAAGCAATGAATAGCGGAATATTTTCATCTGATTGTCTCCTTTTCTTTTTTGATGATAGATACGGCCGTATCAATGATTGCTTATATCGAACGGCCATGCAAAATGCACATGTAGGTTGTGTGCCAGGGCATGGCTCCCGTTTCCCATTTGCAATCATAATGCTGTTGCTATTGTAAATCCTGTGTTCTTATATTTTCAGGGATAAAACTGGTATTTATCAGCGCGTATTATAGCATGAAATGACCGTAACAAGATCATCATTCACGGAGACCGTTACAGTTTGGGGACAAAATTGCCCCCCGT
>JAAEOP010000443.1 GCA_024223125.1 Chloroflexota bacterium | reverse complement strand
GCACAGATATCCGCACTATTCAACAATTGCTTGGTCACAAAGACCTGAAAACCACCATGATATACACTCACGTCATGAAGCAGGCGAAAATGGGTATCCGCAGCCCCCTCGACGACCTCTAAGAGGGTGTTTTGAAAGTATCAAGGTGATGATGTAAAATGAACAGATGGACAGAAAAGCCTATCCCAGTGATTTGACCGATGTTGAATGGCTCATGTTGGAGCCATTGGTACCTCCCGCCAAGACCGGGGGGCGGTCACGGACCGTGAATATCCGTGAAATCCTGAATGCCATCTTCTACGTTTTGCGGAGTGGCTGTGCTTGGCGAATGTTGCCGCACGACTTTCCAGCTTGGCAAACCGTGTATGGCTACTTCCGCCGCTGGCGGCAAGATGGCACCTGGGAAGCCATGAATGATAGCCTGCGGGGTGCGGTGCGGGTTGCAGCTGGTCGGGAGGTAGAACCCAGTGCGGCCATCATCGACAGCCAGACCGTGAAGACCACCGAAACCCCTGGCGAACGGGGCTTTGACGGAGCCAAACTGATCACCGGCCGCAAACGCCACATTTTGGTGGATGTCATGGGCCTGGTGTTGGTCGTTTTGGTGCATAAAGCCAGCATTCAGGAGCGGGCCGGGGCCAAATCCTTATTACAACGGGCCAAAAAGAAGGGCTTTGAACGCTTGCTGTTGATTTGGGCCGACGGCGGGTACAGTGGCAACCCCATGCTGGAGTGGGTGTTCAAGCTAGCCGGGTGGGCCTTTGAAGTGATCAAGCGTAACGATGACGTGAAAGGCTTTGAAGTGTTGCCTCGCCGGTGGGTGGTGGAACGCACCTTTGGCTGGCTGGGGCGCTATCGGCGCTTGAGCAAAGACTATGAAGCTTTGCCAGAGACCAGTGAAGCCCTGATCTATGCGGCCATGGTGCGGTTGATGCTCAAACGTTTGGCCCGTGACCCAGCCATTGGGCTCTAAAATCCGCATCCAGGACTTTCAAAACACCCTCTGATTACGACAGATGTATGATGCAAGGCGCGCCATACGCAATAGATATTTGGAGAACCCTCTGCCTATGTTTCAGAAAAAAAGTTTTTGGCTCATTTTGCTGGCCGTC
>JAAEOP010000442.1 GCA_024223125.1 Chloroflexota bacterium | reverse complement strand
GGCCGTCTTATTGGCACATGCGGTTTTCACAACATCAGACCCAAACATTTTCGGGGCGAGATAGGGTTTGAACTGCACTCCACCTATTGGCGGCAGGGGCTTGCTTATGAGGCAGTGGGGGAGATTGTACGCTATGGGTTTATGCAAATGGGCTTTCACCGCATTGAGGCGATTGTAGACCCGACCAATCAGGCATCATCCAATTTATTGCGGAAGCTGGGATTTACAGAGGAAGGATTTTTGCGGCAGCGATTTTATGATAACGGCCGTTTTGTAGATGATTGGTTCTTCGCCTTCTTGAAACCAGAGTTCAAGGCAAAATGGGAGATTGGAGATTAAAGACTTGTCCTGAGTACAACCAAAGGCTTGGAGATAGGTTACTTGCCCATTGTCGTTAACTTAAGACCTCGCAGGTTTCCAAAATGATCTACGCCCCTCTGAGGTTTTGCGTTAAAACCTGCGAGGTCTTCGCTTAAGTTAACACTTATGGTTACTTGCCGTATAGGATGACTTGCCACAACCAGGTGCGGTCATAATAGCGGCGTTGGAAACCGTAGCGGTGTAGGATGTCTTCAACGGCCGTCGTTGGATGCACAAAAATACGGAACGGATTCCGCATCATCCACAAACCAAAGTTGGGTAACCGGCTGGCCTGTTTCAGCCACCACCTATCTCGTGGGAAGATTAATCCTAGTAGTTGGTCGGTGTGTGCGGCCGCTTCCGTTACCAACCCTTCCATATCATGATAGCAGCAAATGACGCGATCTAAGGTAACGATGTCGGCCGTTTCCAATTGGGGCGACAGGTCAACAAAATCGCCGGAAAGATACTGTATCCGGTCGGCTACTTGCTGCCGTTCTGCTTCTTGTTGGGCTGCTTGTAAATAGGCGGATGAAGCGTCTACGGCCGTGACCGACCGTACCCCATTTTGCAGTAAAGCCAGTTGAATGGCTCCCACGCCGCCGCCTACATCCAGCAAAGTCATCCCCGCGACACCTTCCGCCTGTAAAGCATTCAGCAGCCAAGTTGTGGTACGCGAAGGGCCGTCACGCCGGTAATCGGCCAGATCATCGGCCGCCAATTTGGCATTAAATGTGTTCTCGATTCCTTGACATTGGCAGCAGTTACTCATGATTATACCGTTGTCTCTCCCCCCACTTGTTTCTGCATTCCCATTTTCCCTTCACGCCACAATTGCAGCCTGAACTGAACGAGTTCTTTGAAGGCTCGCAAGATGACGCCCAGATTGGCTCCGGTGGGGTTTCCGGCCACGCGGGGACGATGGCCGTGTATGGGCACTTCGATAATACGGAAACCGGTTCTTTTGGCTCGTACTAAAAATTCAGCGCTAAAGGTAGCCCCGCCAGATTGCAGCTCATCCCGTAAATGGTCAACGATCTGGCGGTGCATCAGTTTGAAGGCGCAGTCAATATCGCGGGCTGTGTAGCCGAAGAGCAGCGTCACCAGTCCACTCCAACCTTTACCGTTTAGGCGGCGCATGAAGGGGTCGCGGCGTGGCTGGCGGTAACCGACTACCAGGTCAGCCTGATTTATTTTATCCAGCAGCTTCTCAATTTCGCGTAGATCAAACTGGCGGTCAGCGTCGGTAAAAAAGATGAGATCTTTGGTAGCCTGGGTGAGCCCACTCCACACGGCCGTGCCATACCCACAATTCACCTCATGCTGCACCAATCGTACCTGGGGAACTATTTGAGACATTTGCTTCACAACCTGTGCTGTATCATCCTGGCTACCATCATCCACAACAATAATTTCATAATCAGTTAATAGACTGCCGACAACCTGAACGACATCTTTAATCATGCTTTGAATATTTTCAACTTCATTGTAAGCCGGCATGGCTACAGTAAGGCTTTTCAATTCATTTTCCTCGATCTGTTTTCAGTAACCAGAGGTGCGACGCACTTTGTAAGTGCGTCGCACCTCTTCTTCGACAATCTGCCAGATTATACACATTTCGCCAGACAAATTCGCACAGATTTTGATTTTTGAATTGGAAGGGAAGGGATAAACGGCCGTTTATCAGACAGTCTCGCAACAACCTGATCGTCTGATCTCTGAAACTGACGTTAACTCATGATGGGAAAAGGTTATGGAACAGCGCCCCCTGGTGTGTGAATGTCAAAATGATAGATGTTACCACCGTCTACAATTATACCGGTCCGCCTTGAGCTTCTTGATGGAGCTTAAGCAAGCGCAATCCTTCCAGACGCAATAAGCGTGGATAGATGGCTTTGTACACACGGCAATAAGGGGATTTCACATCATAGCGGCTGGTTGCCCGGTAGGTTAAGAGAGGGCACCCTCCGGCGCACCAATAGCGCCATTCACACGCCCGGCAGCCTTCTTTTTCTTCAACCGAGATGTTTTGCAAATGGATGGTGTCAGACTTTAACATGTCGAGGGGGTTTTCAGTGAAAACGGTGGTGACTGTTTTTTCAATTTCCATGTGGCATTGGGCAACACGGCCGTGATGATCAATCACCATATATGATTCGTTGACGCCACACGGTTTGTTATGCGGCCGGTCAAACTGCGCTCGGTCAACCAGGCTGCCTAACAAGCTGTGTTGGGGTAAATTTGCCTCAATCACATCAAATGCCTGGTGTAATGCCTCAATTAAGCGATCATCTTGCATTTGCAAATCGGCAAAGGCGGCCGAACAATTATTCTCCCGGTAGAAGTTAAGATTAAACGGCAATTCACGCGCCAACACATAACGCACCACATCTGGCAGTTGCGCCGCGTTGCGATTGGACACTGTAATGGTGATGAAGGGTTTGATACTGTGTGCTAACAATCGTTCAATAGAACGATCAACCCAGGCAAATGATCCCTGTCCATTGACAAAACGGCGTTGCGCGTCGTGGGCTTCGCAAATGCCATCCAGGGAGATGGTGATACGAATGTCTCGTTCCTGGAGGGCGGCAATTTCTCGTTCGCCAATAGCTACTCCGTTGCTCAAGATCACAGCATCTAAGGTTCGTCCGGCTGCGGCCGTTTTCTCTTG
>JAAEOP010000441.1 GCA_024223125.1 Chloroflexota bacterium | reverse complement strand
GAAATGCTGCGCGAACAAATTTCCGGAACCGTTACCGCTCTACTGGGACTCATTGGCTTGAAGGATATTGATCCCGTCCGCACCCGTGAACATATCCTGCTGGCGAACATTTTTGAACACAATTGGAGCCAGGGCAAAGACCTGGATTTGGCCGCTCTTATCATGCAGGTGCAAACGCCGCCATTCAACAAGCTAGGCGTCTTTGACGTGAACACCTTCTTTCCTGAAAAAGAGCGGTTTGAACTGGCGATGCTGCTCAACAACATTTTAGCCGCGCCCGCCTTCCAAAGCTGGATTGAGGGGGAGTCGTTGAATGTGCAAAATTTGCTTTACACGGCCGACGGCCGCCCACGTCACACCATCTTCTACATTGCCCATCTGCCCGAAACAGAGCGTATGTTTTTTGTGACCCTGCTTTTCAGCGCCGTGGAAACTTGGATGCGACGGCAAAGCGGCACAGGTGGTTTACGCACCCTTGTTTACTTTGATGAGGTTTTTGGCTATCTGCCCCCCATCGGCAATCCTCCAGCCAAAAAGAATATCATACGCCTGCTTAAACAAGCCCGCGCTTTTGGCGTCGGCCTGGTTTTAGCCACCCAAAATCCGGCCGATATAGATTACAAAGCGCTCTCCAACATCGGCACCTGGTTTGTAGGAAAATTGGCGACAGATCAGGATAAACAACGTTTGCTGGATGGTCTGGCTTCGGCCGCAGACGGCGGCTTGAACCGGCGCGAATTAGACAATTTGATTTCTACACTGGACAAGCGCGTCTTCCTGGCCCGCAACATCCATGAAAACCAGCCCCAACTCTTCCATACCCGTTGGGCGATGAATTATTTGGCTGGCCCTATGACCCGCGAACAAATTCCGGCGTTGAATGCGTTGGCTGGGACTGTGCCTGGTTTGGCGGTGGAAGAGGCCGACAGCCGTTCGCCGACCGCTGACCGTTTGCCGTTGGCAGATACCGGTTTGCCCACGACGCCTCAAATTGGACCTAAACCGGTTGTGCCTTCGGGTATCAATGAATATTATTTGCCGGTGGATTTTAATCCTGAACAAGCGCTGGCGGCCGACGGCCGTGATCTACCCCCCCAGGCCAGACAAATCGGCGTTCTCTATAAACCGATGCTGCTGGCCCAGGCACACATCATCATCCGCAACCGCAAATATAAAGTGGACACGGCCGTAGACCATACCATTTTAACCGAGGTAGCTGACCCTGACGGCCGTGTGCGTTGGCAAGGTAATCAGATCGCACCGCGAGACAGAGACGATCTCAAAAGCGAACCGGTAGCCCTGGCCCAATTTGATGAGCTGGCCCCGCCATTGAACAATCTACAAACCATCCGTAGAATGCAAAAAGATTTTGTAGATTGGCTCTACCAACATAAAGAACTGTCCGCCAAAGCGAATGAGCAGTTAAAAATCTATGCCGGCCCAGATGTGAGCGCGGACCAGTTTCGCCAGATGTGCATGGAGGCAGCTCAACCTAAATATCGAGCCGAAGCCCGCAAAACGGCCGCCCGCCATGACCGCCAGCTTGATGCCGCCCGCAAAAAATTAAGCCGCGAAGAGCGGGAGTTAGAAAGTGACCGGGATGAACTGTCCCATCGCAAACAGCAAGAAGCATTAACCCATGCCAAAACGGCGTTTAGCCTTTTTCGCCGCCGGAGTATTGACCAATCACTCAGCAAACGCCGCCAGACCCAAAGAGCGGAAGCGGAAGTAGAAGAATCTGTGGATGAAATTGCGGCTATTAAACGAGAACTAGCCCGCCTGGAACAGGAACGGGATCAAGAGTTGGACACGGTTAAACGGAAATGGCTGGACGTGGTGGAGAATGTAACGGCCGTGTCCGTCACCCCCTACAAAAAAGACATTGACCCCATCCTCTTTGGGCTGGCCTGGTTCCCCTACCACCTCATCCAAATTGGCGATCAAACTGGGGCTGTGCCTGCTTTCGGCCGCGTTGACCTAACCAGAGAATAGATCAATAATTTACCAAACAAAGTTGAGGTGGACTTATGGAAACCAAAATTCTTAAGGAAGTACGGGCTGTGTATGAAAGTGGCCGTTTAAGTCTGGCAGAACCGCTCGATGTGCCGGAGGGTACGGTCGTGCAGGTCATAATTAAACCAGCGCCAGAAAAAAAACAAGAAATAAGTGAAGCATCTTCCCTCAAGATTCGGACACTGCCTGCCAGTTCGTTAGATGCATTGATTGGAATTGTTTCACTTGGCGGAGACGCTTTGAAAGATAGTGAGGCTTTATATGACCCAAACTGGTAGAATTGTCATTGATACATCCTTCTTAATGGGACTCCTCGATCTACAAGATATCTGGCATAAGCCAGCTACTGAGTTACATAAAAGCCTCAAAAAACAAAACTTTGAACTCGTTTTTTTCGATTGTGTCCTTGCGGAAACGATAAGTATCCTATCCCGTCGTATCCATGAAAAACGGCGAACAGCTGATTTGGATGACCTCATAGACATCATTCTTACCGAATATCCCATTCAAGATGCAACGTGGATTTTGCCAGAAGCGCCACATCTTTATGAGCAAGTTGTGGATTTGGTGCGAAAAAGTGATGGCGAACTAAATTTTAATGATGCCTTGATTGCGTTGGTATGCCGTGATAACAATATCCCTCTGCTGGCCAGCTTTGACCGGGACTTTGACAATGTTTCCTGGTTACAACGAATTGCTAACCCGTCTGATTTGGAGAATGGTGATGAGTAATGACCGACGACAACAACGCATTGCCCGGCGACGCGGCCGTAAATGGGCTGAAATGCTCATGGAAAACAGCAGCCTGCGCGACAACTTGAATGATGAACAGGCTCAGGAACTGCTGAATTGGGGTCTGGCTCAAGTTAAAGCGTCGGCCGTGGCTACGGCCGACCTGCCCACAGATGAAGCAGAACAATTAATAGAGAAAAATGGCACGGCCGTAAAACTCATCATGCAAGGCGTCAACGACCTCATCGGCGGCATCGGCCAGCCCCTAGATTTTGACCTCATTGACGACACCATGACCCGCCTGCTAAAAAACCACCGCTGGCTAACCGACCAACCCCTTACCCAATCCCAACTGCAACACCACGACCAGTTCAACCAGGCTCGTGAAGCGGAAGACCGGGAAGCCGCCTTTCAGCATTTAATGGGATTGATTGAGACCCATGACTCGTAATCCGTAATCCGTAATCCGTCGGCGGTCAGCAGTCATCCAAAGGAAACCCTATGCCCAAGAAACTTAATCACCTTGTTACCCTGTCACTCATCTTACTCACGGCCGTTGCCTGCTCTAGCACAGATGTTGTTTTTGAACTGCCGGTGGAGGAACCAGTTTCCAGCAGCGGCGGGGGTGATTGGTACGAAATCTATTTCACTGACCCTACTTGTCCCGATGAAGACCAGCGGCGCGGCGGTCTGGATGAAACGATTGCGGCCGATTTGCGCCAGGCAGAATTGCAGGTAGACATCGCCGCCTTTGATCTGGATGCGGAACCCATTGTAGATGCACTTATTGAACTGGAAGAACGGGGTGTGACGGTGCGCGTGGTCACGGATGAGGATAATGCCGAATTGTCCAGTATCAACCGGCTGCGGCGCAACGGCATCAGTGTGGTGGAAGACGGCCGTTCAGCGTTGATGCACAACAAGTTTATTGTCATTGACGGCCGTTACACCTGGATGGGTTCGCTGAATTACACTGCTAACGGCGTTTACTGCAACAATAACAACCTCGTGCGCATAGATTCCTCTCAACTGGCAAATAATTATTTGACTGAGATGCAAGAGATGTATGACGGTCGTGAATTTGGCCCCCGCTCTCCCGAAAATACCCCTAACGAGCAGCTAACCATCGGCGGCGTCCGCGTAGAAAATTATTTTGGCCCTGAAAAAGAGTTAGTTCCCAACATCGGCGCCCTGGTAGAAAACGCCCAAAACGAGATCAAATTTATGGCCTTCTCCTTCACCCATGAAGATGTCGGCGAAGCGATGATTGAACGCGCCGAAGCAGGCGTCAATGTCCAGGGCGTCTTTGAAACGACCGGCTCCAACACAGAATACAGCTACTTTGGCGACATGACCGACGTCGGACTCCCCAATCTACAAGTGCGGCAAGATGGCAACTCACGCATCATGCACCACAAAGTCATCATCATAGATGGCGCCACCACCCTTCTCGGCTCCTTCAACTTTAGCGGCAACGCCAACGACAGCAACGACGAAAACATCCTTATCGTCCACGACCCAGAATTTGCCAATTACTTTTTAGAAGAATTTGATACGGTTTGGAATGAAGCGCAATAATGCCATTTTGGCTTTACTTGGTATTGAGCTTATACTTCTGATAGAAAATGCCAGGATAAACCAGGATGTTACGACGTAGCAAAGTAAAACCAAGTGAACCTACTCAACCAAATGTTGGTCCTCTAAGCCGCCAAATGGCTCAGGCTTTCAGCCGGGACGAGTTTCGAGAACTGTGTCTCGAATTGCACATCAATCCAGAAGAAGTCCCAGAAGATTCTCTGACAGAACAATGTACCTGGTTGATTCACACCATACAAAAGGAAAATCGCTTACCAGAATTATTGGCATTACTTACAAATGAACGATCTCATAGGGTGCATTCCCATTTTCACGCTAATCCAATAACAGCCGCAAGTGGGAAATTAGCCATCTTTTTGAACTGGTTCCAACGACCAGATTTGTAATAAGAGCGCAACATCAACAAGTCCTCTGCGTGTCCCTTACACCAGAAAATAGCCGGCCCTTTCAGGCGTAAGTTCACAACACGTCGAATTGCACTTT
>JAAEOP010000440.1 GCA_024223125.1 Chloroflexota bacterium | reverse complement strand
CAGGGAACGCTTGTTTTCGACGTCATGCTCCCGCTGTTTGACTCGCAGAGAGCTTTTCCGATGAAGACCCTTTCCGACACCGAAGCTATTACGATCGGTGTCGGGCGCAGTGGCGGAGAGTCGGTCAGCGTGGTAGAGGTTGACGGCGAAGAATACCTGTTCTATTTGGGCTACCTGATGGAAAAAAAATAGGTTCTGTAGAGGAAAAACCTGCGGCAGGCAATGTGCATAAAGACCCGCAAGGAGTTTGAGAGAGTGCAGTTGCCCCGCAAAAAAACCCTCTTTGTTCAAAACGTAGAAAACCCAAGAATCGCCCGACGTACCTGTCGGGCGATTCTAAACAACATCATTTTTCTTCAATAAAGTGCCTTCCCTCTAAGAGTCCTCGAACCATTATCTTGCCAATTTCCCGTCAAAGCTAATAAAATTAATGCTTGTTTGGTCAATTCTTCCTATCAAGTAAACAAAAACCGCTCAATCAAATGAGCGGTTTGGGCTCTCTAAGAGGATTTGTTCCGTATCACACCCCTCCCTAAAATCAGAGGCAAACAGGATATTAAGGAGTACTTTTTCAAGAATTTTGGCTGCCCTTTTTGACCACCACTCCTTCACGCACCACAAGGGAGACTTGGCGCATTACTTCAATCTCAGCCAAGGGATCCCCATTAACAGCGATTATGTCTGCAAGTTTGCCGGGCGCCAGCGTGCCGATATCTTCCCAGCCCATGGCCTCAGCTGCCCACCCGGTCGCGGCCTGGATAGCCTGCATGGGGCTGCACCCATACTCGACAAGATTGCCTAACTCGATCAAGGAGATTTACCAAAATGGGACGTATATTAGTTAACAGCACATGTGGTAAAGATGATGTAGAGCGGGCATCACTGGCCTTTGTCGTCGGAAATACGGCACTTGCTTCTGGACAGGAAGCAACACTCATGCTGACGATTAGTGGCGTATGGGTGGCTACCAAAGGGTACACCGATGGTTTGCAGGCCGATGGGTTCCAGCCTTTGGGTGAACTGGTGCAGGACTTCATTGCCAATAACGGCCGTGTCTGGGTCTGCAATGCTTGCGCCAATCCCCGACAAATCAGTGCCGATGACCTGATAGAAGGAGCGCAAATGATTGGGGCGGCAACGGCCGTTGATGCTCTCGTATCTGGTGCCCAAACGCTAAGTTTCTAGGCTTTTTCCCAGACTTCGCTGGAATTGGTTTGCAGGAGGTTGGTTTCCACAAAAGAATTATAGTGGAAAGTGGGAGGGAGGGGTAGACGGCCGTAACCGAGGCACATACAGTTTCGTTTGCAGCAAGTCGCCAGACATGGCGACATTATGATGGATCGGGTGGGTGGGCTAGAGTGTGGGGGAAACGGCCGTTACCATCTGGTAACATCCTTGCTTATTGTTGTTGGGATGTGTAATCTACACTCAGAGAGGTAATGCGCATGGAGATAGAAGCCAAAATCCTATTAGTAGATGATGAGACAGCCATAACCGATAATCTGGCCCCCTTCCTGGAGCGCGCCGGATATACCGTGGAAGTTGCT
>JAAEOP010000439.1 GCA_024223125.1 Chloroflexota bacterium | reverse complement strand
GGCGCTTGCCTATGGCTGGAGGTAAGCTGATTTTGGCTTCATTTCATGACCTAGTTTTTCTCTTTTTGAGGTCAAAAATGGCGACCACCTACCCCCTCCTTTCTTTCGGGGGGACAAATTGATTAGCTACGGGAATTGCTGTGAATTCATAAATACATTTTATGCTTGACGGTATGGGGCGTCAATTCTCATTTGGGCAAGGGGGCAAAGTCACTACCTAACGCTTCGTGGCTAATGCCTATGGTCACAAAAGCTTCTTTATCTACCTCAGAGATAATCAACTTCAATTCGTTTACTTGCGGCCGGCGAACGGTGCATTGCACCAGATAACGCTGTACGCCAGTGTAGCCGCCGGTAACAGGCCAATAACTGACGCCCCGATGAATGCGGGACATCAACGCCTGTATAACAACCTCTGGGTTGTTGGTGATGATGTTGGCGGTGCGGGTGGTGCTTGGTCCTTCCAGCGTGTAATCTGAGGCCAAACCATTTAAGAACAACATCAAGAAGCCGTACAGTACCATGATCCAACCAAAAATGGCGCCACTGAGCAAAATGATGAGGCCATCGGTGTAAAAATAGACGGCGCTGAGGGGTTTGCCAGTTCTTCTTTGGATAACACGGCCGATAATACCCGTCCCCCCCATTGTGCCTCCGGCGCGGTAAATGAGGCCGCCGCCAATGCCGCCCACAATGCCGCCATAAATGGTATTGAGCAGCATATCATCGGTCAGGGGGAATTGGGGCAATAGTTGGGGTAGGTAAAACAGCAAAAAGTCTGTGCTGATGGAGAAGATGGTGGCGGCGATAAGGGTTCGGAAAAGAAATGACCAGCGACCTAATTGGAAGAAACCGAGCAGCAGCAGGGGCATGTTCATCACCCAATAAAGCAGACCCACCGGCCAGCCGGTAAATTCGGTGATGATGATGCTGAGACCAGACAAGCCACCAGCAACGATGTTATGGGGAACCTGAAAAGTAACGTAACCTGCAGAAACGATGAGGGTTCCCAGACAAAGCAGACTGAGTAATTTGACCTCATACCAGATTTTGGCCCCCGACGGCCGTATCCATTTTCCTCTCTTCTGTTTGCTTAAATTTATCTTTTTGATCATGTTACACCTCACAAGTAAATAGTGGTTTGTGGTTGGTGGATAGTGCAAGTTGCCAACCGCCAAGCACTATAAAAAGGGGGTGTGTAAAAAGAGGGGCAACGGCCGTGACAAATCCGTGTCAATCTAATTAAATTTGTGTCAATTTTGTGTTATTTGGATGGGGGCAATTCTTGAGTGGAAAAACGATACCCTATACCAGGATGGGTATGAATAAGATGAACGTTTAGCGAATCTGGCTCAATTTTACGCCGCAGCCGGCGCACCAACCCACGCACTAATTCCCGATTACCCTCGGCGCTGTATCCCCAGACTCGCTCAATAATAACGTCTGTAGGAATGACCTGTTCGGGGTTGGTCATCAATACGTATAGCAGCCGAAATTCCAGCGGGGTTAAGTGTTGCCGGGAGCCATCTTTTAGGGTCACAGTTCGCGTTTCGGGGTCCAGGGAGAGGTCTGCGCTTTGTAATGGGGATAGGATGGAGCGGGGAACAGACCCGGCTCGCTTCAGAAGCACTTTGACATAACGAGAAAATATGCGCGGTGACAACGGCCGTGTCAGCACCAAATCAGCACCCACATCCAACACTGCACAAACCAAATCCTCCGGCAGCAAATCAGTTAAAACAAATAAAGGAGCTTGAGACAAAGAGCGGACTGTTTGAGCATCTTGAAGCAAAGATGACTGCTCCTCCGAGGCCAGAAAAATCAAATCAGGGGGGGTTGTTTGGAGTGAATTGGCGACCTGTTTTACGGCCGCCATCCAAACTACCGACAAACCAATATGCCGCAAAACAAAACTATAAAATTCACGATCTTCCTGGTTGCCAGTTATGATAATTGCTTGCATTAAATTGATCTCCTTCCCCTATTCAGGTGCGACGCACTTAAAAAAATGCGTTGCACCTTTGGTGGGTCTTAACCTGTTTCCGCGGTGCGACTATCTAAATAGGCAAATTGGTACTTGTTTGGCAATGACGCCGCTTGTTCCGCGACGATACGGGCTGCTGTCGCCCGTGTTTCTATTGCGACCTCTGTTTGCCCCGAAGCTATTAGGGCTTGGGCATAGACACTGTAGATGAAGTTACCATTCATGTGGAGAGTGTTGCTGGTTCGAGCAGTTTCGATAACGGCCGTAATCAACCCCAACGCCTCATCCACATGCCCATCTTCCAAATAAGCCCGCGCCAACCAGGCCTGCGCCAAGATAGCCCATTGCGGATCTTCAGCCGACACCATCTGCAAAGCAGACGACAATTGCATCCGCGCCTGCCCATAAAGCCCTCTGAGCAAAGCCACCCTACCCAAGTTATAAGTCGCTTCCCCGCGAATCATCGCTCGCCCCTGTTGTTCGCTAAGTCGCAACACCTGATTAAAAGCTGCTTCTGCTTCATCCAATTGGCGCTGCGACAAAGCCAGCTTACCTTTGATAATGAGGCTGTGGACGCGATGATTGTGCGTTTCCAATTCCTCGATTAGCTGTAGCCCCTCATCCAACCACGCCTGCGCTAAATCATACTGACCCAGCAGATGCCACAGTTCAGCCCCGCTCAAAAGCCCGTGCGGTAGATGAACACGTTTGTCAGCCTGTCGCAAGAGCGCCATACCTGATTCCAAGCCGTTGATAGCCGCAGACCAGTTGCCCATTTGTGTGTAGACAGTAGATTGATCAATCGTTGCTAACGCCTGCATCCAAATAATGCTATTTGCGGCCGCGATACCGATGGCTTCATCAAGTAGAACGATAGAGTCCTGCTGCCTGGTAATATTTTCATAAAACAGCATCGCCAACAGATGCAGCAGGTAAATAATGCTCACGGGGTCAGCATTGCGGCGCATAATGGGCAGCATTTCATCTACCAAAGTACGCGCCTTTTGGAATTCGCCACGCAGACAGTAAGTACGGGCCATCTGGCGCACAGATTGTAATAATTGATCGCCGTCGCCAAGCTCCATAGCCAGCGCCAGCAACCGCTCTGTCTCGGCAAATGCGCCATCGAGTTGGACAGTTACCTGATAGGCGTTGAGGCGCAGTTGCCTAAAACGCATCTCCTGCTGGGGCAAAACAGCGGATAGCTCTAACGCTTGTGAGCAAAGTTGAATGACAAAATCGAAGGCTAATTTGGTTTCGGCTTGTCGGGCCGCCTCAAGCAAATGGGGCAAGACTTTGTCTGGACTATGGCTGGCATAAAAGTGATGGGCCAGTTGAGGGGCGACAGCGCTAAGATCGTCACCATGTTCCTCGGTTAATGCTGTGGCAATCAAATGGTGTAGCCTCCGCGCCCGTTTGGGTGTGACAAGTTCGTAAACGACTTCACGGATTTTGTCGTGTGCAAAATCGTACTGGCTGTTCAGCGGCCGAATGAGGTGGCGCTGGCGCCACTCAGCAAGATGCTTTGTTGATATTGTGGGGTTGATGCGTTGCAGCAAATCGAGGTCAAAAGCGCTTCCAATGACGGCCGTTACCTGTAACGCCTCATAGCTGTCTGGCGATAGCCGTTCGACACGGCCTAAAACCAAATCACGCATACTTTCGCTGAGTTTGGGGGAATGGGTGTGCCAATGGGGAGTTAGGTAGAAACGGCCGTTTTCAACCCGCAGCATCTCTAACTCTTGCAGCGTAAACAACAACTCAGTTAGAAAAAAAGGATTGCCTTCACTTTCCCGCCACAGAAAACGAGCAAAATCGGCCCGAAAGTGGGGGGCGCTTTCCTCGAAAGTAGCCGCGATCTGGGACACATCCGCAACGGTTAATGGTTCCAATTGCAAATGGGTCAACCGGTGTTCACGATTTAGTGTACGGCGCAATCGTGTAAGCGGATGGGAGGCGACAATCTCTTCGGGACGATAACAGCCCACAATCAGGATATTTCCCATGCCGGAACGAATTAAATATTGCAACAGATCAAGCGTCGCTGAATCTGCCCAATGGAGGTCATCCAACGCTATCACAAGCGGGCAATATGAAGCAAAAAAGTTGGCAGCGGCACTGAATAAACGTTGACGAGCGCCGTCGTCATGGGCATGGGGTTGGCTGTCTGTCACTATTTCGGGCAGCAACCGGCTCAGTTCCCGATACCAAACAGCGTCTAGCTTTTGTGGCTTTCGTTGCATCAGTAAAGAACGCATCGCTTCCACCAATGGCTGATAAGGCAATTGGACACCAAACTCGTAACAACGACCCAGACATAACAAAGCCCCGTGAGCTTGAGCATAACGCCCAAACTCCTCTACCAACCGAGTTTTGCCCCTGCCCGCCGAACCAGCAATGAGGATGAGTTGAGTCTGACTGTGTGCTTGTCTGAATTGTGTCACCATCTGGGCATGTATATCCCTGCGGCCGACAAAAGGAATATACAAATTCCCTGCATATGAAGGGGACATACTTATAAATGTGCCCGCCCGAATTTGCTCATAAAGTTGGGTTGTGATGGGCAAAGGTTCTACGCCAAGTCCCTCTTGTAAAAGGATTGAGCAACGCTCGTATTGCGCTATGGCAGCGGTACTGTCCCCTTGTATAACCAATACTCGCATAAGGGCGCGGTGAGCTGCTTCATGCCAGGAGTCAATTCTCAAAGCTTGCCGCAAATGTTGTTGGGCTTGGGCGTAATTGCCTTGGGAAACGGCCGTTTCAGCCAATTGATCCCTGGCCTGAAGGGCCAGAACTCGTAAGCGTTCCTGCTCGCTGGAAAGCCAACTATCGTATTCGGCCGCAGCATTCACGTTAAACCCGACCAACAAGTCACCCCGATACAACTCAACCACCGTATCGGGCGCTGTAACGATGTTATTTTCAAAGGCGAGTACATCAATCCATACTTCGGGCGTCGTGACAAATGTGACATCATGGCGTGTGCTTTTGATGGGCGCTGGGGCATTTTCTGTACGCAGCACGCGCCGAAGCAAACTTAACGCTTGCCTGAGGCTGTGCGCGGCTTTGTCTGGATTGGCATCAGGCCAAAGCAAGGCTGCTAATGTCGTCCGCGCCAGGGGTTGATCAGGATGGAGAGCGAGATAGACGAAAAGGGCAAGCGCTTTTCTGGTGGGGAACTTTGGCGGTTTCATTTGGCGGGCTGTGATTTCAAAGCCGCCAAATAAACGGAATTCTAACGGGTGCATAAACGCATTATATCGGATTTGACGGAATTATAGATGTTAAGAAAAACATTTTGCCTGTAGCCAAAAGCATTATCTTAAGCCTATATATGTTTTTTTGACGAAGTTGTGACGGCCGTTTGCTACAGTTGAATTATGAATGATTTTTCCCAACGTCCCATACTCTCTTATGTGGTTCGCCTTTGGGCTGAATTTGATGGCACAGTCTGGATATGGCGCTTTAGTTTCCAACTGATTGCTCAACCGATGCCACCCATTCAGGGATTTAGGTCTCTATCAACGGCCGTTGATTATCTCGTACGCGAAATGGAAAAGGCTTCTGTTGAACAAATTAGCCAGTACGAAAGAAGTTCAACTTTTACCTGTTAACCGCGAAGTTCGGTCGGGATGAAAAGTTGAACTTCTGGTCTCAAAAAGTATTTTTCAGGAGTCTCAGTTTATTCAATTGGAAAATCAAACGTATTTTGTGACTATACAGGTTATTCCTGCCTTCGCAGGAATCCACACACCTGGATACCCACCTTCACGGGTATGACAGTCGAGAAACACCTGTATAGTTACCACATTTTTAGGAGAAAATCATGTTCAAACAAATCGTACTCACCCTTTCATTTATTAGCATCTTGATAGCGTTGACGACCAGTCACCGAGCCATGATAATCAATGCTGCCGAACCCTCTGAAACCAATGCCGTTTCCCATTGGGAAGGCAATTTGTGGCGACCAGAAGCAACAGCGCCGGTGGCTGGGGAAACAATCGAATTTGATCTCGCCAAAGATGACAACGGCGTACCGCAGCTAATGGATTTTTCCATTAACGCTACACACGGCACATCATCAGCTCCCAATGAGCTAACTTGTTACAGTGGCGGACAGGCCGCTATCTCCAATGAAACCATTATGACCTTTCTTCCTTTTGGGCAAGACATTTACTATTTGCAAACAACGGTACTTAACCCCGGCAATTTTTGGGGCGGTTGGAATTTTGATGGCTATTTAGGACAAGATATATTTTTCAATCCAACAGGACCTAACCAAGCTGAAGGCACTTATGTCTTACATTACAATGTCCCCAACGGCGTGGGCGGCTTCAATCAGCTTAGTTGTGACTATTTATGGCGTGCGGTCTGTATTAGCGGTTGTGTCCCTACAGCGCTAGAGAACTTTATTTACTTGCCGCTTGTTGTCCGTTAGCGTCTGAGTAGTATAGAAAGAGGAGGCGCGCTTCTGTTGGTACGCCTTCTTATTTTTGCTTGCATTAGATTAATTCCCTCTTACTTCCCTTTGAATTGCGGCTTGCGCTTCTCAGCAAAGGCGGCAATCCCTTCCTGGACATCTTCTGTCTGCCGCAGTGGTTCGGCCAGGGCTTGTTCCAGCCGCAGCCCGTCGGCCAGCGGCAAATCCAGTCCCTGCCAGGCAGCCAGCTTAGCTGTCTGTACAGCCAGCGGCGCGTTGGCGCAAATCTGTTCTGCCAGGGATACGGCCGTTAACATCAACTCCTCTTGAGGCACAACCCGATTCACCAATCCGATGCGGCATGCTTCCTGCGCGTCAATTCGTTTGGCCGTAAACATCATTTCCAATGCTGCTCCCATCGGTATCAGACGTGGTAAACGTTGTGTACCCCCCGCGCCGGGTATAATGCCGCGGCTGGTTTCCGTCAACCCAAACTGAGCATTCTCAGACGCCAACCGAATGTCACAGGCCAGCGCCAGTTCCAACCCTCCCGCCAGACAGTAACCATTTACGGCGGCGATGATTGGCTTCCATACAGACAAGTTGCGCGTCACTCCTCCCAATCCCGGCTGCGTCTCCGCCCGTTCTCGGCGCTGCAAGGGCGTCATCGTCCGGTAAATCTCCCCCAGTGCCTTCAAATCCGCCCCGGCCGAAAACGCTTTTTCGCCCACCCCGGTGATGATAGCTACCCACAAATCTGGGTCATCCCGGAAGTCAGTCCAAACTTCAATCAACTCCCGACTCATCTCCAAGCTGATAGCGTTCATCACCTGTGGCCGGTTCAGGGTAATGATGGCGATGTGTTCTTGTTTCTGGTACTGAATGTGCATTATGCCTCCTGCAAAATAGTGGAAAAACTGTGTAATCATTCACTCCCCCAAGGTGCCCGGCACTTATAAACGAGTGTGCTACTCCGGTAGATTTGGTAATGAAGTGCCGGGCACCTGAATGGTTGCAAAACTGTTTGTTTGGTCAAGATAACATCTTGACCTACAGTACAGGCCGAAAGTGGACAATGTCATTGATACTGCCCGTCCGCTCTGCGGTAAATACAGCCTTCAACCGCATTCCTGTCTGCCAGGAATTAGAGGATTTTTCCTCTAGCCGGTGGACTAGGTTGGTGTCGGCTCCGTCCAGGCGAATAAGAGCGAACGGAGGGGCGCAGGCGATGAGGATTCCTGTCGGGCCGACTTGCAGCCAAACGGCCGTTTCCACACAACAACGCGGACAATAACTGCGTGCCGGAACCAACACTCGTTGGCATTGGGGACAGCGCGTACCGTAAATCTTCTGCTCATCCCGCAGTGCGGTCAGAAAGCGGCTGGCCGTCTCCCCGGCCGCATAGCAAAATTCCAGATTCACTCCTGCCACGATAAAATCGTCACTCATTCTCTCGTTATCCATAATAAATCGACCTGTTTACTGCCCACCGATTACAGAAAAGTGGATGATGTCGGCCAATGTCCCTGCTCGCTCTTCGCGCCAAACGGCCGTTACCCGCATTCCCAAATGAAGTTTTTCCAGATCGTTTTCAGCCAGAAAGTGGTTAATGGTCGTGTCGGCGCCGTCAAGTTGAATGAGGGCCATACCGTAGGGCGTAGGGCGTGGCTGGCCGCTGGTAGGATCGAGGATGGGGATGTGAACGGCCGTAAACGCCACTACCTTCCCCGAATCCTTAACCGCCACCCACTCGGTCATCTCCACATGGCAATTGCCACACACCGGGCGCGGCGGCAGATAAACACGGCCGCAATCGGGACAGCGCAAACCCCGAATTTGTCCTTCATCCCGCAAAGTACGGATAAATTCTGCAAAGTACCAGCTTGTGCCATAGCGCCACGAAAGGGACATGGTGTGGGAAGTAGTTAATAATTCGCTCATCGGCTTGCACTTAAAATAATCACATCGCTCCAGGTATAAACGCCGTACCCTGTTGCTAACGCTAGGTTTACATCTGGAACCTGGTGCGCTCCAGCGCGACCCATCACCTGCATGGCCGCTTCGGCGACCCGAATAACACCAGAAGCCCCAACCGGATTGGCTGAAAGAACGCCGCCGGATGGATTGACAGGCAAGATGCCATCCATTTGCGTTACGCCCTCGTCAATCAGACGGCCAGATTCTCCTTCTGGACAAAAATCCAACGCCTCGTACCAGGCCAGTTCGGCATATGTCACCGGCTCATAAATTTCGGCCACGTCAAATTGCTGGAGCGGGTTGGTGATACCTGCTTTGGCATATGCTTCCCGCGCTGCCCCGCGCAATGTGCGCATCGTCACCAATCGTCGGTCATGGTCGCCAAGATAAGGTTGATCGTGGCGGGTGGCCGTAGCTCGCACCCATGCTGGCCGTGAACAAAGCTGTTCGGCTTGACTTTCAGCCGCGTACACAACCGCTGCTGCTCCATCCGATTGGGGACACATGTCAAAGAGACGTACTGGGTCGGCCAACATGCGCGAGGCCAATACTTTTTCCACTGTCAGATCAGCTTTTTGCAGGTGAGCGCAGGGGTTGTTGGCTGCGTTACGCCGTGCCTTCACCGCTACTTTGGCCGCCTGTTCTGGTGTCACGCCGCGCTCAATCATGTATTGCGAAATGGAGAGGGCGAAGTTGCCCAGCGCGCCGGAAGCGACGTTGCGATCCCACAGCGGGTCAACCAAAGCCATCCCCGTCTGCGTCGCTCCCTCAGAATGCTTTTCCCAGCCTGCAACGAGTACAATATCGAACAACCCAGAAGCCACCTGATGATAACCGGCAATGCAGCCCGATGTACCTGACGTGCCGCCGGTAGCAATTTTCATCACTGGCTTACCATAGCCACCGACAGCTTCACCCACCCACATTTCTGGCAGGGCGCGTCCTTCAAATAGTTCCATATTGGCCAGGACGATGGCATCCACATCATTGAAAGTAAGATTAGCATCAACCAGGGCGCGAACGGCCGCTTCGTGCAGTAGTTCGGCCTGATTTACATCGTTGCGAGCCTTCGCGTGTCTAGTTTGCCCGGTACCAATCACTGCTGCCCGTCTCATCGTCCTACCACCATGACTGCCTGCCCTTGTCCGGCTGGCCCCCAGCAGCCGTGCGCCAATCCTGTGCCCGCTTCCTGTCGCAGGTGCAGCACGACCTCAATTAATCGATCAAGGCCAGCAACGAAGGGGGGAACGCCATTTGTCAGTCCGCCGGAGGGATTGATGTTGCTAAAGTTGTTGAGTTCGAGAACGGCCGTCCACAATCCGTGCTGGTACTCAAAATGATCAGAAAGTTCAACGATGGAGAGTTCGCGGGCAGGGTCGGTAATCCCCGCCATAGCCAATGCGCTGTGAGCGGCCACCCGCAGCGCCGGAGAGTCGCTCAAATCCCGGTCACCCAGATAATGCTCGTCCAGCGCCCAACCCATTCCCTGGATGGTGACTGGGGCAGAAGTTGAAGACAGGATCATTGCGGCTGCGCCGTCGACGGAGGGAGTCGAAATTGGAGGGATGGGGGAGTCAAGAACGGCCGTTTGCAAAGCCGCCGCCGAAAAATCATCCAGACCGAGGGGTTGTTGGTAAATCGGGTCAAATGTCCACTGACTAATCTGCCGAAGATCCCCCATCGAGGCTTTGCAATGAGCCACAACCAGAACAGTTTCATAAGCCCCCGCCAGAATCGCCATCGCCCCCTGACAGGCAGCCAGCAGGCCATCGCCGGCCACACGCGACTCCGGCTTCATCACTGCGCCTACCACTTCCGTCACCGCCAGATTGGAGGCAGTCAGACCATCATATAAATCCACCGAAGCGGTGACAATGGCATCAATCTGCGTAATCGCCAATACTGCGTCAGCCAGAGCCGCCTGAACGGCGTGATACACCATCTCTGGGATGGTGATGTCGGGTTTGGGGGCATAATCTGTGCGGCCGACGCCTAGAATAGCTACTGGTTCCATTCCTTCACCTAACTTGACGTTGCCAGATAATGAATTATACTCATAATATGAATATAATTCATTTTTAATCCTCCGGCAAGTGCAAAATGACATTTACAACGATTATTCAACAACAAGACGAAGCCATTGTCCGCATCACGCTCAACCGGCCTAAAATCCTTAATGCCATCAACGGCATGATGCTGGCTGAGATTCGGGCTGCGCTGGACGAAATTGCAGCCAATCGGGATGTGCGAATAGTGGTTATTGATTCAGCTTCTGACCGTGCCTTCAGCGCTGGGATTGACGTGGCCTACGTGAAAGACCTGGATGCGTGGGGGGCGCGGGGAATTGGCCAGGCGTTACACAAGACCTTTAGCGCCCTACGCACCTTTGAAAAACCGATCATTGTGCAGATTGACGGATTGTGCCTGGGGGCGGGACTGGAACTGGCTATTTCCTGCGATCTGCTCATCGCCTCCGACCGTTCTCAATTTGGACTGCCCAATATCAAGCGGGGCATTCCGGCCATCGTCGAGGCGGCCATCCTGCCCCAGGCCATTGGCATTATGAATACGCGCGAGCTGGCTTACACTGGCCGTAATTGGAACGCGGCCAAAGCGGAACGGCGCGGCCTCATTAATGCCGTTGTGCCTGCAGAAGAGCTGGCGACCGAGGTAAATTGCTGGGCCGAAGAAATTGCCGCTTTCAGCCCTTACGCGCTGGCGGCGCAAAAGGACATCATTCACAAATGGATGACGGCCGATTTAGAGACGGCCATTGATTTTTCCATCAATACGGTGGGACTGAACTGGGTCACACGGGATCAAAAGGAAGGAATGGCTTCCTTCTTAGAGAAACGGGAGGCTGAATTTAAGGGAAAATAATGACCAAACTAATTCTCACAGCCGCGCTCACTGGGGCGCAACAGGGCAAAGAAGCCAATCCAAATTTGCCGGAACAACCGAATGAAATCATTATGCAGGCGATTGAATGTTGGCGGGCAGGAGCGGCCGTTATCCACATTCATGCTCGTGATAAACAGGGTAAGGCTACTTCGGACACGGCCGTGTTTCGCCAAATTGTAGAAGGCATTCGCACCGCCAATTGTGATGCGGTCATCAACCTGACAACAGGCGGGGCCATTGCCGGGCTGCCATTGACCGAACGGATTGCCGTTGTGCCTGAACTAAAGCCGGAAATCGCCTCTTTTAGCGTAGGGGTAGCCATGGTAGGCAAATATGATCCCGAAGGGCAACGGTGGCTGCGCGATTTTACGATGCCTATTTCTTACGCTGATATGGAGACAATTGCCCGCACGATGCTAGACAATGGGGTGAAGCCAGAACTAGAAGTTTATGGTGCGGCGATGTTGAATAATGTAGCCATTTTGCGCCAACAGGGCTGGCTGTCCGAGCCGTTGTGGCTGAATTTTGTGATGGGGATTCCGGGGCAGGTAACGGCCGCAACTCCCAAAAACCTGTTGCATCTAGTTGACAATTTGCCGTCCAACGCCCATTGGCTGGTCACGGCCATTGGCGGCCGGACGCATTTCCGTCTGGCGGCGATGACGATGGCGATGGGGGGGCATGTGCGCACGGGGCTGGAGGACAATGTATATATAAGGAAGGGAGAGTTAGCCAACAGCAATGCCCAAATGATAGAAAAGATGGTTCAGTTAGCACGGGAAATCGGCCGTGAAGTGGCATCGCCGGACGAGGCACGGGAGATGTTGAGATTGAGAGCCAATGGAGGGCATTGATTGGCATGGCTGAGATGAGCGCGGAATACGCAGTCGATAACATCATAGAAGTTACTTTTCCGGTGCGTTACTCCGAATGCGACCCGTTGGGAATCGCCCACCATTCCAGTTACGTTATCTGGTTTGAGGAAGCGCGACACGAGTACCGACGGCGGCATCAGGCTGACTACGACCAGTTGGTGGCGGAGGGTGTGTTCCTGAATTGCGCGTGCGTTACCGTTCTCCAGCCAAGTTTGGCGACATCATTACGGTGCATTCGTGGATGCGTGAGGTAAAAAGCCGTCGGGCTACCTTTTACCATGAAGTATGCCAGACTGGCAGTGGCGAAATTTTGGCTATGGGGGAAACGGTACACATCTGTTTTGATGTAGAGACGGGCCAGTTGAAACGGATTCCGCCCCAGGTGCGAAGTTTGTTGGAGAAATATCTGAAGATGGAGGAGAGTGGAGATGGGTAGTATGTATTTTAATGAGGACCATGAGTTTTTCCGCCAAACGTTGCGCCGGTTTGTGGAAAATGAGTTACGGCCGTTTGCCGATGAATGGGAAGAAGCTGGCATGTTCTCCAATGAACTGTTCCGTACCTTCGGTAAGATGGGCTACCTGGGCTTGCGCTTCCCTGAAGAGTATGGCGGTCAGGGGATGGATTACTGGTACACGGCCGTTTTGTGTGAAGAAATTGTACGCTGCCACAGTCTGGGTCTGGGAGTAGGGTTGCTGGTGCAGAGCGAGATGGCAACTTCGGTGATTGGTAAACATGGCACGGAAGAACAAAAGCAAGAATTTCTGGTACCGGCTATCGCTGGCGAGAAGATTGCCGCCTTGGGCATCACGGAGCCTAACCACGGCTCGAACGTGGCTGGATTGCAAACAACGGCGCGGCGGGATGGGAATGATTTCGTCATCAACGGTTCCAAGACATTTATCTCTAACGGCGGACGAGCCGATTTTGTGACGCTGGCAGCACGCACCGAAGGTGAAGGCGCACGCGGGATGAGTATTATTCTAGTACCGACTGATGTAAAAGGATTTAGCGTCGGCCGTTCGTTGAAGAAAATGGGAACGCACTCCTCAGACACTGCTGAACTATTCTTCAACGACTGTCGGGTTCCGGTACACAACTTAGTAGGTGAAGCGGGACGCGGTTTCGGCTATGTTATGAACCTTTTTCAGGGTGAACGGCTGGTGCTGGCTTCCTTTGCTAATGGTATTATGCAGGTTTTGTGGGAGATGGCACTGGAATACGGTAATTCCCGAGAAGTCTTCGGCCAGCCAATTTTGCAGCATCAGGTGTGGCGGCATCGCCTAGCCGATATGTTAACCAAGATGGAAGCTGCCCGCCAGTTGACCTACTTTGCCTGCGACCGACTCAACCGCACCGGCGCGGCGCAAAAGGAAATCTCCATGGCCAAATTGTACGCCTGCGAGCTGGTCAAACGGGTAGCTGAGACGGTGTTGCAACTGCACGGCGGATACGGCTACATGGAAGAATATCCGGTGGCTCGCTTTTACCGCGACGTGGCCGCCTTCGGCATTGGCGCCGGCACCAGCGAGATTATGCGGGAGATTATTGCGAAGGAAGCGATTGGTGTGTAGTGCGTATTACGTAGCGACGATACGCGCTACGTATACCGTCAGGAGAGAGAATCATGAATGAAAACAAAATACTAGCCATTGACGCCTGGGCAACTTTGATCACGCCGGAAGCGTCCCAGGCATGGCCCGATTCGTTCCGGCATGTGTTTAATCGTTACAACGCACCCGCCAAAATCATGAAGGGTTCGGACATTGAGACGATGTTGGCGGAGATGGAAGATGCGGGCGTAGAGATGTCTGTGCTGTCGGCTTTTGTTTTTGAAGACGTGCAGGTAACGAACGAGATGGTAGCCGGTTGGGTGAAGCAGTATCCGGATAAATTTGTTGGCTGCGGCACGGTGGACCCGCGGGGCAAGCCGATGAAAGTATTAGCCGAGATCAAGTATATGGTGGAGGAATTGGGTCTGATCGCGCTGCGGTTGGAACCGTATGCCTATGGGGATGGCATCACTGGCCTACCGCCAACGGCGCGGGCTTACTGGCCTATCTATGCCAAATGCTGCGAATATGACATCCCCGTAGCCATCCAAGTGGGACACACCGGGCCGCTGCTACCTTCGGAAGCAGGGCGGCCGATTTATTTGGATGAAGTGGCACTGGCTTTCCCCGAACTCCGCATCATTGGTGCGCATCTGGGTCAGCCCTGGCATGAAGAAATGATGATCCTGGCCTGGAAGCATCCGAATATCTACATTGACACCTCGGCGCGGCCGGCCAAACGGTGGCCGGACTCATTCAAAAAATTTGCCAATGGTTGGGGCCAGGACAAAGTGTTGTGGGCCACTGACTACCCGCTCATCTCTTTCCAGCGTTGCCTGGATGACGTGGAAGAGTTGGGCATGAAACCGGAAGCGAGACGGAAACTGCTGCGGGATAATACGATAAAGGTGTTCAAGATAGATATTTGATCCATAAGTGTTAACTTAAGCGAAGACCTCGCAGGTTTTAACGCAAAACCTCAGAGGGGCATAGATCATTTTGGAAACCTGCGAGGTCTTAAGTTAACGACAATGATATTTGATCATGTTCAACTTTCAAAAAGCCTTTGATCGACTCGACCAATATATTAACCAGCGAATGGAGACATCTGGTACGCCAGGGATGACTCTAGCCTTGTTTAATCGAGAAAAATGTGTCCGTGTTTCGACCTATGGAGTCTCCGAGTTGGAAACCCAAACCCCGGTCAAGTCTAATACCCTTTTTGAGATTGGCTCCATCACCAAATCGTTTGTCGCCGTGGCGGTGGTACGAGCGGCGGAATGTGGCTTGCTAGACTTGTACGCACCAGTCACCGACTATCTCCCCTGGTTTCAAGTGCAATCCGAATTCGCGCCAATCACAGTTCATCACTTACTCACCCATTCGGCAGGTATTATTGGAATCATCGACAGATCTCCAGGTACCCGTGGCGCAGTTTGGGCTGTGAGAGAGACGGAAACAGCGTGGCCTCCGGGTACCCATTTCCATTATTCAGACACAGGTTATCAGGCGCTAGGTCTTGTGTTAGAAGAAGTGATGAAACAACCCTTTGCGGCCGTTATCTGGGCCAACATTTTCGATGTGCTGGGCATGACAAGTAGCGAACCAACGCTCACTCACGCTATGCGGCCTCGTATGGCAAAGGGGTATCGTTCACTTTATGACGACCGCCCTTACCATTCCAGTCATCCTTTGGTTCCAGCGCCGTGGATTGAAACAAATGCCGGTGATTGTTGTATTGCTTCGACGGCTGAGGATATAACCAAGTACGGACGTATGCTGCTCAACCGGGGACAAGGTCCCAACGGAAAACTTCTCTCAGATGCAAGTTTCAGTCTATTAATTCACCAACCCTTGGCAACAGAGTATGGTTTTTCCTATGGCTGTGGCTTGGAAGTTCATCAAGGGGAGAATTTGATGCATATTGGACACGGAGGCGGTATGCCTGGGTATGAAGCCTTTATCCTGATGGATGTGGATAATGGCCTGGGTGTAACACTGTTGAGTACACAACCATCTATAGAAATTCGTAATCTTGCCTGGACGGTTATAGACTTGTGGCGTAAGTCGTATCTTGGCCAATCCCTGGACTCTGTTGACCTTTCGTTAGCAGATCCTGCCTATGTTGAGAAGGCGGCTGATTTCGCTGGAACGTACCACAGTCATCATAAAACCCTAACCCTTTCCGTGGAAGACAAACAATTGCTGCTGCATCACCAGAGTGACCAGGTTGCCCTTCAGAAACGCGGTACCGATTGTTTCTACGTGAATCATCCTGACTTTGACCGATTCTTGCTGAGATTTGGGCGTACCGAAACTATTGATGACTCACCTGGCGATGTGGTTGAAGCTTTTTGGGGAGCGGACTGGTACGTTAACGATTCATACACCGGCGCTGAGGAATTCAAGTATCCATCAGAATGGAATGCATATCCAGGCCACTACCGGTCGCACATCCCCTGGCAAACCAATTTCCGGTTGATCTTGCGCAAAGGGGCAGTGTGGTTGATTTGGCCTACTGAAGGTGAAGAACCCCTAACATCTATCGGAAAAGACGTGTTCCGCATCGGCAATGAAACGTCGCCTGAGCGATTACGGTTCAGCAAGATTGTTAACGGGCAAGCGCTATGCGCCAATTACTCTGGCAGTGACTATTATCGCTTTTTCACACCTTGAGAGCCAGCCGATAGGCGGCATTTGATGAACGGTAAGATAAAAGTATGGCGCGACTATTTTGATAGGATGACTTATTTTAAGGCAATGTCTTGATCTATGTGGACACGAGGAGTCCCCAAATATGCAAACGAATATTGGCTTGTTTCTGGCGAAACGCGCCCGGCTGGAACCGAATAAAATCGGCCTGATTTTTGAGGGGCGCGAAATCACATATCGGGATTGGAATGAGCGGACGAACCGGGCGGCGCACTGATCAACCGCTGCCGCGTACCCCGACGGGAAAAGTGTTGAAGCGAATTGTGCGGAAGCAAGTGAACAGCGAACAGTAATCAGTAATCAGTGAGTCAGCTACTGATTACTGAACAGTGAGAGGAAAGGCTAATGTACGAGATGATTAAACTGGAAATGGACGGACCGGTGGCACGATTGACGTTGAACCGACCGGATCGGGCCAATTCGATGACGATGTCCATGGGCAAGGAATTGGGGGCAGCTATGGCAGAGGTGCGGGCTGCCTCTGATGTGCGCGTGATGGTGCTGACGGGGGCGGGTCGTTATTTTTGCGCCGGAGCGGATATGGCTGAGTTTGAGCGTTTGCAATCATCGCCGCCTTCGGAAGTGGAAACGGCCGTGCGCGTTTTCCTGGATGCGATTGGCGCGATGCACAGGCTGCCCATTCCAGTGATAGCTCGCATTAACGGCGATACCTACGGTGGCGGTATCGGTTTGGCTTTGGCCTGCGATCTGCGGATTATGGCAGTAGACGCCAGAATGGGTTTTACCTTTTTGCGTGTGGGGCTTTCGGGCGCCGATGCGGGCGTATCCTACTTCCTGCCCCGAATTGTCGGCCCGGCACAGGCAACGGAAATTTTGCTATTGGGGAAGGTGGTGGGTGGAGAAACGGCCGTGCAAATGGGTCTCGTCCACCGGGCTGTATCCTCAGAAGAATTGGATAACGTAACTGAAAAACTGGTAGGGCAACTGGCAGTTGGGCCGCCTATCGCCACTCGTTATACGAAGGATGGTCTGATCAACAGTCTGGCTCGTTCTATGGACGAGGCATTTGACTTTGAAGCCCAGGTGCAGACAGCCTGCATGATGACTGCCGATCATAGAGAGGGTGTGCATGCCTTCCAAGAAAAACGGAAGCCATTGTTTACTGGGGAGTGAGGAGTGTTCTATCCATGAGTTTGCCGAATAATGTGCAGAAGATGACTGATACAATGCCCTTACTCCAAGATTTGGAGATGGCGTTTGAAAAGGTGGGGGAGGGTGTTTGTCGCTGCTTGCTGCCGGTCAGGCCACGGTTGCTGAATCCGCATGGCGGCATCGCCTTTATGCTGGCCGATACCGGCATGGACTTTGCTGTCTTCAGCCTGATAGAAACAACGGAGAGTGAGAGATGGATTTTGGTTTGAGTGAGGAACAAGAGGCATTTCGGCAGTCGGTGGCGGCATTTGCGGAAGGGGAAATGGCGCCGATTGCGGCAAAGTGTGACGAGGAAAATGTGTATCCGGTTCATTTGCTGCGGAAGATGGCTGATTTAGGTTATTTGGGGCTAACGTTTCCGTCAGAATATAGCGGCGGGGATGGCAGCAACATGGAGGCTGCTGTCTTGTTTGAGGAACTGGCAGCTGCTTCGGCTGGGATTACGCTGGGGGCATACTGTCATACCGTCCTGACACTGACGACTATCGCCCGTTTGGGGACAGATGACCAGAAACAACGCTACCTGGAGCCGGGCATCCGGGCCGAGAAAATCGGGGCGTTTGGCATGACTGAAGCTGGAGCCGGATCGGACGTGACTGCCATTTCCCTGCGGGCACAGCGCGACGGTAACGACTACATTCTCAATGGAGCTAAACTATTTACGACAAACAGCCCCATTGCTGATTTCATCGTTTTGTCAGTCGTGACGGATTCAGACGCGCCACCAGGTCGGGGCATCAGCCTATTCATTGTGGACAAAGCAACGCCGGGTCTCAAGGTCAGTTCTCCTTTTCGTACATTGGGGATGCATCCGGCGCAAACGGCCGAAGTGGTCCTGGACGGTGTGCGAGTTTCAAGTCAGAATCTACTGGGTAAAGAAAATCGTGGTCTACCTGGCGTCCTGATGGCATTGGCGGAAGGGCGTATTGTGGCGGCCGCCTTTGCTATCGGTATCGCCCGGGCTGCGTTTACAGTTGCTCGTCAATATGCAACGGAACGGCAGCAATTTGGGCAACAAATCAGCCACTTTCAAGTCATAGCCCATCGCCTGGCAAACATGGACACCGACATTCGTGCTGCCCGGCTATTGACGTATCAGGCAGCGTGGTTAGCAGATAGGGGACGGCCGTTTGTCAAAGAAGCGTCACAGGCCAAAGTGTTTGCCACCGAAACGGCCTCCCGAATTGCGGCGCAGGCCTTACACATTCAAGGCGCTTATGGCTACGTGATGGAATCGGCGGCGCAGCGTTATTATCGGGATACTCATGTGCTAGAGATTGGTGAAGGCACATCTGAAGTACTGCGCAATGTCATCGCCCGAGAATTAGGTCTGTAATGTTATCGGATACACCCCAAATGAAGCCAACCACAACCCGACGCCAACGAGAACGTAAAGCTCGGCGGCAATTGATTCTGGATGCGGCCAAAGCTGCGTTTGCCGAACGCGGCTTTCAGAATACCACGGTCGAAGGGATTGCCAATCGAGCAGAACTGGCTGTCGGTACACTATATCGCTATTTTCAGAGCAAGGAAGAGATATACGTTTCTCTGTTGTTTGCCGCGATGGATCTGTTCCGGCAAAACATTGAGGCAACTCAGGCTTCCGGCGCTCCACCTGATGAACAGCTACGAGGTGTCTGGCGTTTTTTCTACGATTTTTACGTAGAACAGCCAGAATCTTACCTGGCTTTTGTGTTCCTACACAATGAGGGGTTGCGCGACGTGATTTCAGCGGAGGTGCTGGCGGAGATCAACCAGCGGGCAGACGAAAATTTTCGATTGGTGGGGGAGATTTTCCAAGTGGGAGTGGAGGCAGGTATTTACCGGCCAGTGGATAGTCGGGGTGTTGTAGATGTGTTGTGGTCTTTATTGATGGGTCTGGTGCAATTAACTGAGACCCGGCGCAATCTGGGGATAACCGGGGGACGTCCCCTGGAAACACTCCACCATGAGGCTTTGACCTGGATCGAATTGGGTTTGCGGGATCAACAAAAGTTGGTGACAAGCCAGTCTCCAAAATAGCAGCAATTTCTACTCTAGTATCTGACAAAGTTCAAAATCGTAGCGACTAAGTGGGGCTAAACTGTCGTCATCATACAAAATCGTTAGATTGGTCAGCGGTATTTGCCAGGTTGTATCCTGTTTGTTCAACCATTGGATCGTCTTGCCTACGCTTTCTGGGGTGATGCCGGTGTGGCAAAGTGTAATGTGGGGAAACCAATTGGAGGGGGCGTAATAGGCGGGAGCATCCTGGGCACACGCTTCTAACTCAGGCCACAGTTGGCTATGTAAAGCTGTCAGGTCGGCGTTTTGGGTAACTGGGATGTAGATGACAGGTTCGTCGCCGCTGAAAACAGCCAGACCGGTGGTTTGAACGGTAACGGGTTTGGTCTGGCTGGAAACGGCCGCTAAAATAGCCGCCACTTTAGTCAAATCATAAGCGGGGGCAATATGGAAGGAAATATGGGGAATGCCCATTTCAGGGACATCCCCTAAGTTTAATTGTGCTTTTATCCCTTCTTGAAGGTCAACGACAAACTGAAAATAGGGTTCCGGTAAGATGGTAGCAATTCCAATCATAGAAAGAAATTGTACCATCAATCAGGGTAATGGGGTTACGGCCGTTCGCCAATCATCACATCTAATGTGGTCATCTGACCGCCACGCACGATTTTGACAGACACGGCTGACCCGATTTGATCGCCAGAAAGCGCCGCCAACAGGTCATCATGGTTTTGCACGGCCGTATCCCCTACAGCTACAATCGTATCACCCAAAGTCAGGCCACCTTCTTCGGCGGGACTCTCTTTTTCCACCGAAACAACCAACAGGCCACGCTGTTGTCCCAGTTCAGCTTGCACAGCCTCAGGCAAACGGGCACGCTGTGTACTAATGCCCAAATAGCCACGACGGATTCGGCCGTGCGCCAGCAAAGAATCAGCTACCTGCGCCAGGGTAGAGGTGGGAATGGAAACACTGATGCCCCGCGCTAAGGCCGAACTATTCAAACCGACTAATTGACCAGCCGCATTAACCAACGCTCCACCGGAAAAGCCAGGATACATCAGGACATCTGTCTGTACATACCGGTCAATCATCCCGCCGCGCCCGGTGCGCCAGCTATCTCCCAGGGCGCTGATGATGCCCAGCGTGGCCTGCACGGTACGCCCCGGACGGCCGAGCGCCAGCACAAAATTGCCGACATTTACTTCTTGTTTGTTAGCTTCTGTCAATGGAGTCAGATCATCGGCATTGACACGCAGCACGGCTATATCTGTACTGGGGTCCCGGCCAACTAATATAGCTTCCAGGTGTCGGCCGTTGGCCAAACCTACCTGAATTTTTTCGTCACGGGTGACAACGTGATTAGCCGTCACAATAACGCCGTCGGCTGACCATACAATACCAGTTGCCGGCAGTCGTCGCCGTGCTTCTACACGCACAATAGTTGGCCCAGACTGGGAAACAACTTCTGCTAGACTGTTAGATTGTTCAACTAAAACGCTGTTCATAAGATATGCTCCTTCATATAGTTATTTGCCTTAACAAAGAAATCCGATTTCTCCGAGAAATCGGATTTCTTTGTTAAGGCAAATTTTAGCAAGGATCAGGTGAAGATGAATCGGTTGAATGGTGGGGATGGCCCTGGAAAAATAGGTAGGTATACCCAGGTAATTGGGTAATTACCCACCAATTACTCAATTACATCAGGTCTATAGCAAGATCAAACCCAGGCGAGTAGCGCGGACAACGGCTTCGGTGCGACTTTGGGCGTTAAGCTTGGTCATGATGGCGTTGACGTGAAACTTGACGGTATGGTCGCTGATATGAAGCTGGCGAGCAATGGCTTTGTTGGTCAGACCTTCGGCGACAAGCTGTAAGACTTCATTTTCACGATTGGTGAGAGGGTCTACGGTCGTGTCTGCTGTCAACAACTCTTCTGGGGTCGGCAATAATAAATCGGCCAGATGAGGATCGAGGGTGACTAATCCCTGGACGGCCGCGCGAGCAGATACTATTAGGGAAGTAACGACCGTGTCCCTGTACAGTAATCCTTGCACACCCGTTATCCAAATTTGAGTGGTATCTTCCCCATCTGGCAGCAAAGCCACAATGGGTATAGAGATCTCTTGCCAGTTGGGTAAATTCTGTGGCAGTTCCCAGCCCAGGTCCCAAATAATCACATCGGGAGCGGCGCTACTCAAATCTGATTCCCAATCATCTTCAAAAATATCTTGGCTGCTCAACTGCCCCACAACATCACAATCCGCTTCTACAGTCAGCAAGGTTGCCAAACCAGCCCGTACCAACGGGTCATCAGCCACCACTAAGAGATGAATTAGTTCCATAGCTGTTAAGAATACCGGAAAAGTCTAAGAGAAAGGTAAGATCAAAACATTATAATCATAAAAGCAATTTTATAAATCGTACTCTAGTTCTATTGAACTTTGTTTCATTTTTTTGTAAACTATGAACAGTTAACATTTTTTATCATTTATTTAATCCAATGGAGGTATTTTCAAATGTTATTTTTACACCGTGAAGATGGACAAGGTTTGGTAGAGTATGCGCTGGTTCTTGTTTTGGTAGCTGTTGTTGTTATCGCTATCCTGACACTGCTCGGCCCGCAAATTGGTAATGTTTTCAGCCGGATCACCAATGGTCTGAACTAATTACCAGTAATATCGTTACCTAAAAAAGCTCTATCTTACGATAGGGCTTTTTTTTTGCCTTATTGCCAGATTTCTTTCTCCCTTTACTTCTGCTAGAATACCCCCTTATTTTTAATTCCCTATCCCTTTGTGGAGATTTCTTCCATGACAACCATTAATGTCAGTGACTATGTGCGCCAGCGTATTACGGCTACACTGTTTACTGGGCAAAGTTTATTTTCTGCGGCAATGATTGCTTCGTTTACATTGATGCCCATTATCGCTGCCAATTTAAGCGGCAATGACGCCACGGCCGGGTTCCCCAGTACCTTAACGTTGTTAGGGCGGGCGGTTGCCGCCTATCCAATGGGGCTGCTCATGGGCAAAGCAGGTCGACGTATGGGTTTGTCGACCGGATATGGTCTAGCAATTTTGGGGGCCATTGTATCTGTGATAGCCATTATGGTCGGCTCGTTTTGGGGGTTTTGTGCGGGCGCCGCTTTGATGGGGATGGGACGGGGGGGCATAGACCAGGGACGTTATGTTGCCGCCGAGGTTAATGTGGCCGAGAAACGGGCCAAGGTTATTGGCTTGATTGTATTCGCCGGAACGATTGGGGCCGTTTTGGGACCTATCCTGGTACCCGCTTCGCAAAAATTTGTAATTCGCCTGGGGTTGGACACGAATACGGGACCTTATGTGGTCGCGGCCGTCATGCTAACTATGGCTTTGATTATTACCTGGCTATTTTTGCGCCCTGATCCTAAACAGATAGCAACTTCGGTAGAGATAGAAGAAACAGATAGCGCTCAAAGCCCAGCCCGGCCGTTGGCCCAAATTTTCCGTCAGCCGCCAATTATTTTAGCCATCGCTTCCATGATCATTGGACAATTGGTCATGGCTCTTATCATGGTGATCACGCCTCTTTATATGGATCACAACAATCATAGCTCTAATTCCATTTCTTTTGTCATTATGGCGCACACATTGGGTATGTTTGGTTTGTCGGGAGTAACAGGATGGCTCATTGATCGTTACAGCCGTGTGCCCCTCATCATCGCTGGCGCCGGCATTTTGATTGCCGCCAGTATCATGACACCTCGTTCTACAGAAGTTCTACCTCTGGCAATTGCTTTGTTTTTGTTAGGGTTGGGGTGGAATTTCTGCTTTATTGCTGGATCTTCTCTACTGACGGATTCGTTAGCTGCTAATGAGCGGCCACGTACCCAGGGAGCCAGTGAAGTGATGGTGTCGTTAGCGGCTGGGGCTGGGGGGGTAGCAACGGGGCTGGTCTTTGCCAGAGGCACAATGACGGCCGTGAGTGCCGTAGCTCTCGCTTTTTCTCTAGCGCTTATTGGCATTCTCCTGCTTTATTCTGTATCAAAGCAAAAAGTACAACTGACACCAGGTTAGGAGTGAAAACAAGAAAGTAATTACGTAATTGAGATTAGCGATTAGGAGATTGAGCGATTTAATCTCCTAATCGCTCAATCTCTTAATTTCATAAGAGACATCATCTACTGCTCAATGATATGGTGTAATCTGCTTGATTATATGCTCCCTCTTCCAGGGAAATCACGTAAAGACCCGTCTCTGGCAGCGCCACATTTTTGACCACTTCATCAATCCACTTTATATCGTCTCCATTCATATCCTGCACCAAATCATAGCTCTTATCGTAAAGTGAAATCAGCATAGTATTGTCGCCAGTTGCCGAAGTGCTGATGTCTATCGTATCACCGGCTTCACTAGCAAAATACCAAAAATGAATATTATCTTCAGCAATACTGCCCCCGCTGTTCTCACCATAAGCTAATAATTCTTGTGATGCAGGAACCAGCCCTGACGATTCATTACTGTCAATGGTGACGAAATAATCACCACCGTTTCCATTGGCCCCATAAACCTGAATAATATAGATGCCGGTGGGGTTCACCACTAAACTGTTAATTGTCTCTATCTGTCCTGCCGGAGCGTCATTCTGTTCCATGATGAGATTGTCTGTTTCATCAAACACGGCAATGATGGGATCAACGGCTGGATCAGCGGCAACATGAATGGTTATAACGGTACTTTTGTTTAGGCTAATCGTCCAGTTTTGCTTTTGCCAGACGCCTAATATTTCCAGACCAAATTGCCCATTATCCGGGTTGATGGGATCCGCATCAACAACAGTGTAGTTGTTACCGCCTGCGGATGGTGATGGTGATGGTGACGGCGTACCCGTCGTCACAGGCAGAGAGGTTGGCGTCGCCTGGGCAGATTGTGTAGCCACCGGCGTCATGGTCGGCGTACCTGGCGTACCGGTAACCTGGCTCTCTCCTGTGGCCGTTTTTTCTGGCTCAGGCGTTATGGTAATAACGGCCGTTGCCTGAATAGTAGGCATACTTACAACCGTATCAGTTGGCGTGGGTGGTTGCATCTCGGCCGTAGCAGAAATAATTGGAGTGGCGACTACTGTATTGGTTACAACAACGGCCGTTTCATTCAGCGCTGGCGGCGGTATTGTCGCTTCCGCTGTGGGTTCGATGATTGCTAATGTTCCTTCAGGTGAGGGAGTGTTCGCGCCATCCTCATCAGTGGGAGGTCGTGTATCCAATTCGGGGTCGGAGGGGTCAGAGGCGACTGCCTGGGCAAACAGCGGCGGAGAAACAATATCAGTGGTGCGTAGATACCAAATTTGCCGGGGTACGGCCTGCTTGCCACAGCCAACGGCCCCTTCCCAGTAACGCCAATACCCATTAGCCGTGACCATTACACCTTCGTCTAGCAATGAATGTAGTTGGGAATCATACCCCCCCACAGCAACCGAGATTGGGTCGTTATCTCCGGTTTCTGCTACCAAAAGCCAGGTAGCCGGAGCAGGATGAGGGTCGCTGTTGCAGATAAGCAGCGGCAAGCGTTCATACGATCCACTTAGTTGCAGGAATTGGTTTTGGTATGCTTCCGGCTCTTCAAACAGCTCCGTCAGGGGAAGTTCGGTGGGTTTACTGCGGACAATAACGGGCACGGCCGTTTGCCCATCAGCAAAAGGAGTTGGAGGAATAGATGCTTCTTCCTCTCCACATGCTGCCAACATCACTAAGATTAAAATAAGTATAAAAGAGGTTCGTTTTGTCATAGATTGTTTTGCCTGCCCGGCAGCTATTATAATACCAGACTTGATAGCAGGTAAATAGTACGTATTCAGCAAACACAAAGAAGGAACCAATATGCAAATAGATGATAACGTATACGGCCGTACCGAAATTACCGACCCTATTTTACTGGCTTTGCTAGAGACGGCCGTTGTGAAGCGGCTCAGTGGTGTTCTACAACACGGTATTACCGGCCTCATCGGCATCACCGACGCCACCACGCGCCTGGATCATTCCATAGGCGCAATGCTGTTGGTACGTCGGTTGGGAGGCGGGTTGGATGAACAGATAGCGGCACTGTTGCACGATGTTAGCCATACCGCTTTTAGTCATGTGATTGATTATGTGGTAGACGGGCATGATGAGCAAAGTTACCACGATGAGATGAAAGAGAGCTATCTGGCCAAGACAGAATTGCCCGATTTACTGGCTTTCTTTGGCTATGATTGGCGCGATTTTTTGCATGAGGAAGCGTATCCCCTTTTAGAGCAGCCTTCTCCCTGGCTGTGCGCGGATCGGATTGATTATTTCCTACGGGATGCCATTGGTTTGGGATTAGCCGATCAGGTAGATATTGATTTTGTATTGCAGAGTCTGATAGTGACAGACGGCCGTATTGTCACCAACAACCTACAAGCCGCCCAATGGTTAGCCTATACCTTCCTCCAAGCTGACGATGCCAGTTGGTCCAACTTCCGCGAAGTAGGGTTGTATGAAGTGACCGCTCAAGCGATTCGGCGCGGGTTAGAAATTGGCCTAATTACCACAGAAGATTTTTGGCTGACCGACGAACCTTTTTGGGCCAAACTTCAAGCGAGTGATGACGTCCACCTGCAGAAGTGGCTGGCGCTTATTTCAGCAGACACGCAGTTTGTGTGGGATGAGGTCAACCCCACTTTTCGGGTTAGCACCAAGCTGCGGGCGATTGATCCGGATGTGGTGGTGGAGGGGGTGTTACGGCCGTTGTCATCCCTCGACCCCGATTTTGCCCAACACCGTACCGATTATCTGCAACGCAAACAAGGCAAATGGCCGATGCGGATTGTTAGAAAAGAAACGGATGGTTTTTTTGGGTTTTGAAGGTTAGTGGAAGAGAAACGGTCGTGGGAGACGGCTATTTTTATTGGCTATCACAGCATCATCTAATTCTTGCCTCACTGCAAATGATCCTACGCCTTTTAAATCAAACAATGACCATAGCCTTTATTTTTTCATACAACGTCTCAGGTGCAATATCTGCGCCATTAGGCCAAGATATAGTTCCCCCTTCTATCACCGCCTTCTTGAAAAATGCTTTATCTTCCAAAGGCGCAAATACAGGACCTTTATTTATATATTCTGACAGATCAACATCTCCAGCTACCCCATCGTCAAATATAATATGAAAGGTGTAACTGCCTCTATAGTCAATGCCAATAACATCGTTCATGTTCCACATTATTTTCACCTCATTTCAAAGGGGGGATTTTCTCGATTGGCCGACTTGCTTTCGCCAGTTTCCAATCTTCATCAAGTTCAGAAACGGGAAGATCAATCCATTCACGAACAAGTTTAGTTGCAGTTCTCGATTCAAGATCACCCTTTATCACATTCCCGTAAAAATCAAAAACCGCTTTCTTTCCTGAGTATTCAACATGTATATGAGGAGGCTTATGATCGTCAAAGAACATTCTAATTATGATTCCAAAAATCTTGATATTTCGGGCATCTATCCAATTCCCCCTATTGATTACCTTCGGTTATTAATCAGAATTGTATCATATCAACACACACCCCATTCATTACGCTTCTTTATGTCCCTTCTAATTGTTCTTGCAGCGCCTTTGGATCGTTGACCGGCTGCTGGCAAACAAAGCGGCGGCAGACGTAGGCGGTGGCTTTGTCGTTTATATATTTGCGGCCGTGGAGGAGGGGCACGGCCGTTAACGTTGGCCCTCCCATCGCAACTACCAGATGCGGCCGGTAACGATCAAACAATACATCCAGAAACGCCTCAGAAGCGGACAGCCCAGGATCGCCAATAATAGCCACTTCTTGCGGCTGGCTGAGAATAAATTGGGCTGCAATCAGCCATTGGGAAAAAGCGGAGGGATATTGCAGCATGGGATCGTACAGGGCAGACACGGCCGTTTCGGCCACATCCCAATACGCCATCTCCCCCGTATACAAACTGAGACGCAGCGTTACCAGTGCTGCCATCGCATTGCCGCTGGGGATAGCGTTATCCTGCACATCTTTGGGGCGGTGAATCAACGCTTCATGGTCATCGGAGGTATCAAAAAAGCCGCTATTTTCACTATCCGCAAAATGGGACAGCATCACATCTGCCAATTCACGCGCCCAGGTAAACCATTGCTCATCAAAGATATTTTGGTACAGGGCCAGCAGCCCATCTGCCAAATAAGCGTAATCTTCCAGGTAGCCGTTGTATTTAGCCTCGGCGCCAGCTTTCCAGGTACGTAAAAGACGGCCGTCCTTCCACAGATGTTTTTTTAGAAATTGGGCATTGTAGGTGGCGACGGCCGTGTAATCCGGCCGTTTTAGAATGCACCCTGCCTCGGCAAAAGCAGCCAGCATCAACCCATTCCAGGCCGTCAACACCTTATCATCCAATTCCGGCCAGATGCGTTTGTCCCGCACTTCTCGTAGTTTTATTTTCAATTGGTTCAGTTTTGCTTCCAGGTCAGGCAAACTCATTCCGGCCGATTCAGCAACTTCGGCCAGATCGTGGAGAATGTTGAGGATATTGCCCCCTTCCCAATTACCCCGTTCGGTCACATCAAAACAGGTCATAAACAGGTCGGCGTCTGCGCCTAAAGCTGTCTGAATTTCGGCCGCTGTCCAGACGTAGAATTTTCCTTCTTCCCCTTCGCTGTCGGCGTCATAGCTACTGTAAAAACCACCCTCCTCATGCCGCATTTCACGCACTACAAAATCCAGCGTCTCTTCTACGATGCGGCGGTAAAGCGGCCGTCCCGTTATTTGCCAGGCGTGCAGGTAAACACGGGCCAACAGCGCATTGTCGTACAACATCTTTTCAAAATGGGGAACCAGCCAATTCACGTCGGTAGCATAACGGGCAAAACCGCCGCCAATCTGGTCGTAGATGCCGCCCAAAGCCATCTTTTGCAAGGTAACTTCGGCCATGTGCAAGGCCATACCGTCGCCGGTCTGCAAATTATGGCGCAGCAAGAATTCCAAAGCCATGCTGGGCGGGAATTTGGGCGCGCCGCCAAAACCGCCCCGGTGAGTATCAAAGCTGTTTAGCAGAGATGTGGCCGTGTGAGAAAACAAACTCTCTTCCAAAACGCCCCCTTGTTGTCCCAACACCGTGATCCGGCTGAGATGATCGGAAATATTGTTGGCCTGTTTTTCCACATCCTCCCGCTGATTTTGCCACACGTTAACAATGCCTTCCATGAGCTGCCTGAAGCTGCTCATGCCATGCCGGGGTACGGGTGGAAAGTAGGTTCCGCCGTAAAAGGGACGGCCGTCGGGCGTTAAGAACACCGTCATCGGCCAGCCTCCCTGCCCCGTCAGAGCTACTACAGCCTGCATGTAAATCCTGTCCAGGTCAGGCCGTTCTTCCCGGTCTACTTTGATGTTGATGAAGCGGTCGTTCATGATGTCGGCCGTGGCGGCATCTTCAAAACTTTCATGAGCCATCACATGACACCAATGGCAGGCAGCATACCCAATACTCAATAAAATCGGTTTGTCTTCGGCTCGTGCTTTTTGCAATGCTTCCTCACCCCAAGGATACCAATCCACAGGATTATCGGCGTGCTGCCGCAGGTAGGGGCTGGTTTCGTTTGCTAGTCGGTTGGACATTTTTCCGTATTCCGTGTTCCGTGTTCCGTGTTCCGTGTTCCGTCATCGGTCATTGGTCAATTGTTGTCAGGTTGTCATATCATTTGAGATAATAGCCCAAATGATGTCAACACGAAAGCAATCAATTCTGGCCCAATTTGCTGTTGTAGCTTTAATTTTGGCGACAACGGCCGTATACCTGCCCCCTTTTATCCGCTCTTTTGTGGGGGATGATTATATTCAATTCGATTACGTCAAACAGTTTGTGCAAAATCCGGCCACGATCTGGGGCGTGTTCAACCCCTTTGAAGTGCCCTGGTATTATCGCCCCACCCAAAATTTGTGGTTTTGGATCAATCGGCTGATTTTGGGGCGGGAACCGTTTGGCTATTACATCATCATGTTGTGGCTTCATGCACTGACGATAGCTTTGATTTATCGGGTGGCGCGTCAGTTTAAGTTGGGATTGTTTGCGGCCGTTTGTACGGCTGTCCTTTTTGCCATTCACAGCCATTGGGTAGATGTCGTCACCTGGATTAGCAGTGCGGCCATTGTAATGGGCGCCATTTTTTCCCTGCTGTCAGTCAGCGGGATGTTAGCGTATTTAAGACGGCCGTCTACCCGCCAACTCAGCCTTGTTTTCATCTTAACTCTGCTCACCCTCCTCACCCACGAAGAAGCAATTTTACTGCCACCGATGTTGTTTTTGCTGTTAATTATGTGGAGATTGGAAAGTCGGAGATTGAAGTTTGGAAATCGGAGATTGAAACGAAAGCGCAAACGAGCAAAGCAATCTCTAATCTCTAATCTCCAATCCCTAATCTCCCAAAGAGAACTGCTCGTCTTTGGCTTGATGGCTGGCTTAACGGCCGCCTATCTCATCATCACCTTCAGTCGCCCCAACCCCACCTTGCAAGTTTCTGAACGTACCATTGCCGAATGGCTGACCTTTTTACGCTGGCCGGAAATGGCTGAATTTCTGTTAGTGACATTGTTCCGCTTCACCTTTATTTTCCCCATATTAGATTTGGCGAGTACGGCCGCTAACCTGTTTTTGCTGGGCTTAGGCATCGTGATAGCAGTCTGGTTTTGGCGTGGCAGTTGGGTCGTTCGCTGGGGGTTGTTGTGGACGGCCGTGCATCTCTTTTTCATCTATTGGGCCTTGTGGACACAGCTTCCCAGCCTCTACGCCGGGCGGCACATTTACCAGACGGGCATTGGGCTGACGTTAGCAATTGGGGGAACAATTGACATGATTGTAGGAAGAGATTGGAGATTGGAGATTGGGAGATTATACGTCAATCTCCAATCTCCAATCTCCAATCTCCTCATTATTCTTTTGCTCGGCCTGCTAATAATCCATCACATCAACCAAACCCACAACACCCAGCAAGCCTGGCTGGCGAATGTAACGGAGGAAGAAACGGCCAAAACACAACTATTTGACCTATTTCCAGAATTGACGGCCGAAAACCATATCTTTGCGTACCGCTTCCCCATTGCGCCTCAATTTATGCGTTCGGTAGCCCAAATTTGGTACGGTGTCCCTCTGCAACGGCCGGGCGGAAGTATAGAACATTTACGAGCCTACGGCCGCGCTGCGCCCGAATTCATTGTGCTAGATTATGAAGAGGGGCAAGTTTACGATTTGATGCCAGAGCTGCGCGACTATCCCGAAACCACCTTCCTGTGGGCTGCCGATGACCGGGAAGTGGTTGTTGCCAACAGTACAAACGGCCGTCAACTAGCCATCAGCCTAACACCAAAAACAGGAGAATGGACGGGGAAAAAGTATACGGTTGAGATACCTGATAATGGGGAATTGCACACGGCCGTTCTTGCCCAACCCCACATCGCCTACCGCCTGAGAATAGGGGATGAGATCCAACCACTCTTTACCCAAGACGCCTTAGCGGCTGGCAAGGAAATGACCTGGGTTGAGGTGAAGATACCGTTGTCAGGAGAAGCGGGGGAAGAAATAGAGGTGTGGTTGGAGGTGACGGCCGTGATTGAAATTGATCAACTCGCTTATTGGGCCAATCCCCGTATCGTCGTTAGCCCACGCTAATCTCGCCCCTATAGGGATTCGGAGTAACATGATACGTAACCATTCAGGTGTCCGGCACTTCATTACCAAGTCTACTGGAGTAGCACACTCATTTATAAGTGCCGGGCACCTGAGGGGAGTGAATGGTTACCTCACTAATAACCGACTGCTCTGCACATCGCTTACGGTCAAAGGTGCGTTGCAAAGTCGGGTCTGTCCGCACTCGTTTGTTCGCTTCTACCAATCCGTGTGCGCCTGCCAGTATCGTAATAAGCTCATCCAGCAGTTTTTGATTGGGTGTATCTTTGACAGGTTTCTGTTTAATTTGCACCTGTTCCATCATTGATTGCAAGATTCCCAACTGCTCAATTTTTATCCCCAACGCCAACAGAACGGCGCGAGAAGTGAGATGTCCTTTTGTATTATTTGTGTTATCTTTTTTCATGGTGATGAATCTCCTCTTTTTGATTTGTTGGTTCTTTTCAAAAAGATTGACTTATCATCATTTAATTTTCAAGTCGGATGTCAATAATATGGCCTAAATTATGGTAATTAAGCAAGATATAGAAATTTCTAAAAAACTGGCCTTTAGTAAGTCTGCTCACCTGCGTTGAAGCTGGATTTGATGGGGCTACGGGCACACGGCAGCAGGCGGCACTTGTTGCGATGGGTGGGGACGCTATTTTTGCTGGCCGTGCCACTGTTGTTTTTGGGGGCGTTTTTCTTTTGGCCATTGCTGAACATTATTGGGGTGAGTGTAACGGTAGCGGGGGTGCAGGCTGTGGGCCAACGGCCGTACTTCCTTCACACACTCTGGTTTACCCTTTGGCAAGCAGCTTTGTCAACCGGACTGACACTACTGGTGGGACTGCCGGTGGCTTATGTTTTTGCCCATTATCGTTTTCGGGGCCGTTCACTCATGAAAGCATTGACAACAGTACCTTTTGTTTTGCCGACGGTGGTGGTGGCAGCCGCGTTTCGGGCGTTGTTGGGCAGTCAGGGGCCACTGAACCAGGGATTGATGGCTGTTTTGGATTTAAGCCAGCCGCCCATCCTATTAGACCAGACGATATCGGTTATTTTGCTGGCCCATGTCTTTTATAACGTGGCAATTGTGGTGCGGTTAGTAGGGGGCTTTTGGGCCAATTTGAATCCTCGTCTGATGGAAGCGGCGCAGACATTGGGGGCGTCGCCATTGCAGACGTTTCGGGAAGTGACATTGCCTTTGTTACGGCCGTCTCTGGTCAGCGCCGCTATCCTCATTTTCCTATTCACCTTTACCAGTTTTGGCGTCATTTTGTTGTTAGGCGGCCCGGCGTTTAGCACTATTGAGACGGAGATTTATCGCCAGTATGTGAATTTTCTACGGCCGGATATTGCCGCCATCCTGGCCCTGATCCAAATTGTATTCACCTTTATTTTGATGTCAGTTTATGCGCGTTGGCAGCAGCAATCGGCCGTCACACTAGACCTGCGCCCCGAAAAATCTAATCTAAAAAAACCGCAAACCGGGGCTGAAAAGACGGCCGTTTTTACCATCATGTTAGGGTTATTCCTCTTTCTCATTTTGCCGCTGCTGGCGTTACTGTGGCAGTCGTTGGTAGACCGGGAAGGCAATTTGACGTTGGCTTATTATCAAGCTCTGCCCCAGTCGCGCCGGGACAGTGTTGTTTTTATTCCGCCGCTGACGGCCGTGCGTAATTCCATCGGGTATGCGTTGTTGACAGTTTTATTAGCCTGTACCGTTGGAGTGATTACGGCAGTAATGTTGGCCCGGCCGTCCCGCTGGCGTCGCTGGCTTGATCCTTTGTTTATGCTGCCATTGGGGGTTTCGGCCGTTACCCTCGGTTTTGGCTATGTAGTAACTTATGATAAATTGCGGACTTCGGCCGTGTTGATTTTGATTGCTCACACCCTGGTTGCTTTTCCCTTTGTGGTCCGCAGTTTGCTGCCGGTGATGCAGGGAATTAAGCCCAGTTTACGGGAGACGGCGGCCGTGATGGGGGCGTCCCCAGGACGGGTGTGGCGGGAAGTGGATTTGCCGATTGTGGGACGAGCGTTGTTGGTGGCGGCCGTCTTTGCCTTCACCGTGAGCATGGGGGAATTTGGGGCCACCAGCTTTATTGTACGTCCCAACAGTGGTTTTCTGACCATGCCCATTGCTATTCAGCGTTTCCTTAGTTCACCGGGCGGCGCTCTGAACTTTGGGCAGGCAATGGCGATGAGTGTGATTTTGATGGGGGTGAGCGCAGTCGGGTTTATAGCGATTGAACGTTTTCGTTATGCGGACGTAGGGGAATTTTAGTTGACAGTCATGACGCACCGTGTTATAAATTGGGCCATATGATGCAGTGCGTTATTTGGTGAGAGTAGCCAAATAAGCCACAAAACAGTAGGAACCTTAAACAAATGCAGCAGATATTTTTAGGCTTGGGAACGAATTTAGGCCAGCGACGGCATAATCTTGCACAGGCAGTTGTCGGTTTGCAAGATTGTGTGGTTGTGTCGGCCGTTTCTCCCCTCTATGAAACAGAACCATGGGGCGTGACTGACCAGCCCGCATTCTTAAACCTGTGCCTTTCAGCCTATACGCATCACTCACCCCAAAAACTTCTCATCTGCATCAAAAATTTAGAACAAGAAATGGGGCGCCAGCCAACCCATAAATGGGGGCCGCGCCTGATTGATATTGATATTTTGCTCTATGAGGATGTTGTCTTGCAGACGAATGATTTAACCATTCCCCATCCCTGTTTGCCTGACCGCGCTTTTGTTCTGTGCCCATTGGCTGATATTGCCGCAGATGTTCTGCATCCAGCGCTGGGTCAGACAATTGAGGAGTTGGCTACGGCCGTAAATTCCACCACCGTACATCGTTTAGAGGAGCCGTTAACTGTCCCGATAGCTGTGTAAATCTAAAATTTTCCCGGAAATTTGAGTGGTCACTCAATAAATGAGTGACCACTCAGAAATGAGTCAGCGCTCAATATGTTTGAAACGTATTCCCATTCCCAGACCCGCCGCGAACGTCGGATTGCCGCCCGCAAATTCCAAATTCTGGATGCGGCCGCTTCCATATTCAGCCAAAAAGGGTATCAAAATACAACGACCAAAGAGATTGCCGCCGCGGCTAGTGTCTCGGAAGGAACGCTGTACAACTATTTTGCCAATAAACGGGAACTACTAATCGGTGTGGCGCAGGCGTATGCGGATGAAGTTGTTACCGATATTGAGTCGGTGCAGGGGGAAAGTTTTGAAGATATGCTGTCCCAAATCATGGCTAATCGTTTCCGGCGCGGCCGAGAACGCCGCCTCTTCATGCTCTTTTTGCACGAATCCCGCTTGAATGCGGATGTGTATCAATATTACGTTGAAGAAACGATGCACCGCATTATTGACGTGACCGAACAGCGGGTGCGGGCCTTGATAAAACAAGGCCAGATGCGCCCGGTAGACCCGGAAATCGCCGGCCGCATGATGAGCGCCACCATCATGGGGTTTGCCGCCTTGTTTGAATTAGGCATGACGCTTGACCAGGCTTCTCCTGAATCATTAGGGGCGCAGATTACTGATATTTTTTTGAATGGGTTGCGGGCTAGACCGGAGGACGACGGATGACGGACGACAGACGACGGACGACGGAAAACGGACAATCCTTCCCATGGGGCCGCAAAACGTATGTCATGGGCATTATCAATGTGACGCCGGATAGTTTTTCGGGAGATGGGTTGGGGGAACGGGTAGTGGCGGCCGTATCCCAAGCGCAGCGCTTTGCGGCCGATGGGGCTGATATTTTGGACATTGGCGGCGAAAGTACCCGGCCGGGCAGCGTTCCCATTTCGGCCGCAGAAGAGATGGCGCGAGTTATTCCAGTTATTACGGCCGTGCGCCAGACTGTAGACTTGCCCATTTCTATAGACACTTATCGGGCGGTCGTTGCAGCCAGAGCCTTAGAAGCGGGCGCCAATTGGATTAATGATGTGTGGGGGCTACAGATGGATGAGGAGATGGCTCCGTTAGCGGCCGCTGCGGGCTGCCCCATCGTCATCATGCACAATCGCAGCAAACCCAAGAATGTCACTCAAGAAAGGAAGCTGGGCGGCCGTTATGTGGGTATCGAATACGAGGACCTCATCAAAGATATTCAATCTGAATTGCAAAAAAGTATTGATTTAGCGCTGGCGGCCGGCGTGCGGGAATCTCAAATCATTATTGACCCCGGCATTGGCTTTGGCAAAACGGTTAGCCAGAATATACAGATTGTCAATGAACTACACCATTTCAAATCATGGGGATTTCCCCTTTTATTAGGAACGTCACGCAAATCATTTATCGGCTACACGCTCGGTCAGCCGCCCGAAGAACGGATGGAAGGCACGGCCGCTACCATTGCCATTGGTATTGATCGTGGCGCGGACATTGTGCGCGTTCACGATGTGAAAGAGATGGTTCGTGTGGCCCGGATGACAGACAGAACTGTAAGAGAATAGCGGTTGATTGAGATTGGAGATTGGGGACTCAATCTCTAATCTCCCAAAAAACAGGGAGACGGAAATGCTAAATTTTGAACTTGACCAGGAACAGAAGATGCTAACTGACGCCATCGGCCGGTTGGCAAAAGACCGGATACGTAAAGTGTTCCGGGACGCCGAAGAGGAAGGGCATATTCCGCCAGAAGTGGTGCAGGCCGGTTGGGATTTGGGATTGCTGCCTACCGGTATCCCGGAAGATCAGGGCGGTTTTGGTGAATATTCAATCATCACCAATGCCATTGCGGTGGAGGAATTGGTCTTTGGTGATCTGGCGATTGCCGCACAGATTATGTCCCCCAACAATGTGGCTATTCCGGTGATGTTATGTGGCACGGCCGCCCAGAAAGAGAGCCATCTACCGCTTTTTTGTGAGGAGAATGCGCCGCCGGTAACGGCCGCTATGCAAGAACCAGGGTTGCAATATGACGCTCGGAACTTAAAGTGTACGGCCATTCTCGCCGACAACCATTATATTTTGAACGGCAAAAAGAGTCTTGTTCCGTTAGCAGACACGGCCGAAACTTTTCTCATTTACGTCAATGAAAATGGACAAACCCAGGCTTACTTTGTGCCCGCCGACGCCGCCGGTCTCACGGTTGGCGAGCGGGAAAAGCTGATGGGTATGAACGCCTTGCCGACCTTCACGTTGACATTGGAAGATGTAAAGGTTCCGGCCGTCAATCGTCTAGGCGGAGATGAAGGGTGTGATATTGGCCTGATTTTGAACCACAGCCGAGTCGCTCTGGGTGCGGCCGCTGTGGGGTTAGCCCGCGCCGGTTATGAATATGCCCGCGACTACGCCAAACAGCGCATCCAATTTGGCGAACCGATTGCCCATCGCCAATCTATCGCCTTTATGCTGGCCGAAATGGCGATTGATATTGATGGGGCACGGATGATGATGTGGGAAGCGGCCTGGCTGCTGGATGAGGGACGGGAGGCTACGCAGGAAACGGCCGTGATGAAACATTTCATAGACGATATGGTTGTGCGTGTTGCTGACCAGGCGCTGCAAATATTGGGCGGCTATGGCTACATTCGAGAATATCCGGTGGAACTATGGCTGCGGAATGCGCGTGGTTTTGTGCAGTGGGATGGGTTGTTGATGGTGTAGAAGATTTGAGATTGAGACATTGGGAGATTTGTGAAAAACTGCAATCTCCAATTACCAATTTCCAATCTCCCGGAGAAATATAATGATAAACTTTGAACTTCCTGAAAAAACGAAAATGCAGTTGCAAATGGTGGAGATGGTGGCCAAGCAGGTGATGCGGCCTCATTCCCGTTATTATGATGAGCATGAACATGAACGGCCGAAAGAATTTATCGAAATGATATGGCCGGTGATGAAGCAGCAAAATAAAGTGCAGATAGACAGGTTAAAGATCAATGGTTCCGCGCCTAAAAAAGAAGGCCCCAATATGGGCATTCTCAATCTCATTTTGTCTATTGAGATGTTGAGTTATGGGGATACAGGCCAATATTTGTGTATTCCCACCGGCGGTTTGGGCGGCGCGGCCGTAGAAGCGGTCGGCACAACAGAACAAAAAATCCGCTTCATGTCCCGTTTTGCTGAAGGGGTTGAACCAGCCTGGGGAGCAATGGCAATTACGGAACCTGACGCTGGTTCTGATAATAGTTCGATGCGGACGACGGCCGTACTCGACCCCGAAACAAACGAGTGGATCATCAACGGCGAAAAAATCTTTATCACCAGTGGCGCGCTGGCGCTAAAAGAGTCCAATGGTTTCTGCGTGGTTTGGGCGACCGTAGACCCCAATGCCGGCCGTAAAGGAATCAAATCCTTTGTGGTAGAAGCTAATACCCCTGGCGTTTCTGTCAGTCCCGGTATGGACAAATTAGGCATTCGTGCCAGTGATACGGTGGTGCTTTCGTTTGAGGATGCGCGCGTCCCCTATGATAATTTATTGGGCAGCGCTGAGGTACAAAAATCGGGTTCCGGTAAAGGTTTTCGGGGGGCAATGAAGACGTTTGACGCCAGCCGCCCAGCCGTTGCTGCCAGCGCAGTAGGTATTGCCCGCGCTGCTTTGGAATTTACAAAAGAGTCGTTGGCGGCCGAAGGGATTGAACTGGATTACAGTAAACCGCGCCATCAGATGACGGCCGTTGAACGAGACCTCATAGAAATGGAAGCACAGTGGAAAACTGCCTCGCTGCTAACCTTAAAAGCTACAGAAGCGATTATGAACGGCCGTGGCAACCGTTTGGAAGCGTCAATGAGTAAGGCACATGCGGGTACGGCCGTGACCAAAATCACCCAAAAAGCGGTCGAACTGCTGGGGCCGCTCGGCTACACTCGCGAAACCCTGGCCGAAAAGTGGATGCGCGACGCCAAAATCAACGACATCTACGAAGGGACGCGGCAAATCAACTTGCTCATTGTGGCCCGCTCCATCCTCGGCTATTCACGCCGCGAGTTGAAGTAGTTATGGTGGTTGGTGGTTGGTTCACCAGTCACCAACCACCGCCCACTTTGTGCTACAATCTTCGGCAGCGTGAGGTTTTGAGAGGCATGAAGGTATGAAGCAGCATACGACGCCTTTAGTAATTCAAGGCGAGCAAGCAACACAACTGAAAAAAATCTCGTTGAAAGACAATAATTTCTATGATGAAAGTTGGATCCAGCGACTATGTTTTAACCATCCCCGTGTGCTGCCAATAGATGAAATTGAGCCATCTTTTAGCGACATAGTTTCTATCTGTCAGGAGTTGGGTACAGAATCTGGCTCTTGCGACCTGGTGTATCTCAATGAAGACGGCTTTATCACCATTGGAGAATGTAAACTTTGGCGAAATCCAGAAGCTAGAAGAAAAGTCGTGGGGCAGATTTTGGATTATGCAAAGGATATTGCCAAATGGGATTATCAAAAGTTTGAGACAGCCTGCCTGAAATCTAGAAACAGCGCTGAGACCTCCCTTTATGAAATCATGCAGGAATCTTTCCCAGACATTTCCGAGCATGAGTTTATTGACAAAGTACAAATCAACATACTGGCGAGGTTTGTTTTTATGGGATTGTGGACAAAACAGAGGAGTTGGGAAACCGTCAAATAGGCATTGATTACTTAAATTCGCTGGCTCAGATTGTTGGCGGACAATTAGATACTAGGTCCAAGCCGTGGAGATGGGAAGTCAAGCGAAATTGGCAGTATATTGTTGTGGACGAGTATTTGAATTACAAAAACGTACTTCTTGTATCAGAAGTGGATTTTCCATATCAAAATAAAAAAACAGCAGTTTTCCCTACCCGTGTAAAACTTATTGGTTTGAGGTGAATCTTCGCTAGATCATTAAAATACACCCAAATAAAATCAGGAGAAATAAGCACATGTCATATGATATTCGTAAAGTAGCTGTGATTGGCGCGGGCACGATGGGGGGCGGGATTGCCGCTCATCTGGCAAACATCGGTATTCCCGTTGTTTTGTTGGACATCGTTCCGCCTAATCTCAGCGATGAAGATAAGAACAATCCCCAGGCGCGAAACCAGATCGTACAATCGCTTTTTAAGCGCATGGTCAAGGCGCGGCCGGCTAACCTGGCCCGCAAAGACCGTGCCGAGTTGATTACCTTGGGCAACCTGGAAGATGATTTTGACCTCATTGCCGATTGTGACTGGATTGTGGAAGTGATCATCGAAAAGTTGGAACCTAAACAGCAGTTGATGGAGCGCATTGAAGCGATACGTAAGCCGGGCAGCATCATTAGCAGCAATACGTCTGGTATTCCGATTAGTCAGATTGCCAACGGCCGCAGCGACGACTTCAAAGCCCATTTCCTGGGAACCCACTTCTTCAACCCACCTCGTTATCTAAAATTGTTGGAGATTATTCCCACGTCCGATACCGGCAGCGACGTACTCAACTACATGGTCCAATTTGGCTCAGACGTGTTGGGCAAAGGGGTTGTCGTTTGCAAAGATACACCCAACTTCATCGCCAACCGTTTTATCGCCATTGTGGGTTCCTACATCAGCGAATACGCTCTGGAAAATGGGTACACGGTAGCCGAAGTAGACGCCATCACCGGGCCGCTGGTAGGCCATCCCAAAACCGCCACCTTCCGCCTGACCGACCTTGTGGGGTTAGATGTGATGATGCACGTCAACAACAACCTTTACCCGGCCATTCCCCACGACAGTTACCGCGAAGTCTTGAAATCGCCCCGCACCAATGCTCTGAACCGGAAGATGGCCGACAATGGTTGGTTGGGGAATAAATCGGGTCAGGGTTTTTATAAGAAAGCCAAAGTAGCCGGCAAGCGTGAATTTCATACCTTGAACCTGGAAACGTTAGGCTATTTCAACCCGCCCAAGGCCCGTTTTGATTCCGTGGGCGCGGTGCGCAAGATTGAAGATTTGGGCGAGCGCTTAGGCAAGTTGTTGGAATTTGATGATCGCGCGGCCGAATTTGTGCGCGCCACCACCTACTATTCTTTAGCCTACGCTGCCTATGCCACCCCTGAAATTGCCCACAATATTGTGGATGTGGACAACGCCAATAAATGGGGTTTTGCTCACGAAGCCGGCCCGTTTGAAATTTGGGATATGTTGGGGGTGGCAGACACGGCCGCAAAAATGCAGGCCGCCGGTTATGAAATTGCCGGTTGGGTACAAGAAATGCTAGACAGCGGTCATGACAGCTTTTACCAAGACGGCCGCTACTACGATTTCCAATCCGGCCGTTACACAGATGTACCGGGGGACGACAAACAGATCACCGTCGCCAACCTCATCAAAAACGAGAAACAATTGGAACAGAACGGCAGCGCCCGCCTGCACGACATGGGCGACGGCGTGTTGCTGTATGAATTTAACGCCAAGATGAATGCCATTGACGCCGACATCGTAGAAATGGGCAATAAAGCGCTGGCACGGCTCAACACAGATTTTGATGCAATGGTAATGGGCAACAACGGCGACAACTTCTGTGTGGGGGCTAACATCGCCATGGTCGGTATGGCGGCCGCGCAGGGCTTCTGGGATCAATTAGATAAGACCATCAAAGATTTGCAGGCAGTGACATTTAATTTGCGTCATGCCCCCAAACCAGTTGTCACCGCGCCGCACCAGATGGCGTTGGGTGGCGGAGCGGAAATGGTGATGGCTGGCTGGACAACGGCCGCCGACCACGAAACGTACATAGGTTTGGTAGAAGTAGGCGTGGGGTTGATTCCGGCTGGTGGCGGTCTAAAAGAACTACTGCGCCGCAAAGTTAATCCAGTGATGAAAGCGCCCAATGCAGACGTGCTGCCAATCATGCAGGAAGTATTCCAAAACACAGCTACGGCAAAGGTAGCAACGAGCGCCTGGGAAGCCAGAGAAATGGGTTTTCTCAGCGATGACGGCACGATTGTGATGAACAGCGATCACCGTCTGGCTTTGGCTAAACAAAAAGCGTTGCAACTGGTAGCGGCCAGAACACGGCCGCCAGAAGTTGAGAAAATCTACGCCGCCGGACAAGATATGCTGTCTGCTTTGTATTTGGGCTTGAAGAGCTTCCAATGGGGCAACTATGCCAGTGAGCATGATGTGTTGATCGGCCGTAAGCTGGCTTATGTGCTGTGCGGTGGCGATTTGAGCCAACCGGCCTGGGTAGACCCCTGGTACATTTTGAATTTGGAACGACAAATGTTCCTAGAACTGCTGCATGAAGAAAAGACACGTGAGCGAATTATGCATATGTTGCAAACGGGTAAGCCTTTACGGAATTGATGATTAAAGATTAATGATTGGTAGATTATTCCCAATTATCAATCATTAAACTCAGTATAGTGGAAGTTCAACTATGATTGAAGCAAAAGATTATAGCACTATTCGGAAAAGTGTCTTGAGTTGGCCGTCAGAAGCACGGTTTGCATTGCTTCAAGAGTTGCTACGTACATTCTACCCTGGAGAACTGTACCAGCAACAGTCCAAAAAGCCTACTGTACTCAAAGACAGTTATTCGGAAATGGTGGGATTGTTGGCAACCGACCGGCCGCTTTCAGACGAGGATGTTGAACAAATACTGTACGAAGAGAAACTCAAGCAACATGGCTTGGAGGAACATCTGTAATGCGTGTTTTGCTAGACACTAATGTTCTGTTGGATATCTATCTTGACAGAGCAAAGTTTGCTTCGGCATTACTTGTCTTGCAGGCACATAAAGAAAATCGAATACAAGGATATGTTTCTACTTCTTCTCTAACGGATGTTTAGGAATGAGGATTAAATAATCCCATGAACTTTAATTTGTCATTCCCGCGAAGGCGGGAATCCACTCGACTAAAAAGATGGATACCTGCCTTCGCAGGTATGACAAGTTCGGGGTTTAATAAAATCCCCATTCCTTATTATATTGCGCGGCGACAAAAAGGCAGGGATATTGCTCGGAAAGCAGTGCGTTTATGTCTTGATGTTTTTAGCATTTGCGCCGTGGATGATCAAATATTGGAACGGGCATACACGCTTGCAGGTATAGATTTCGAAGATGACTTACAAATTGCTTCTGCTCAATCGTACAGTCTAAACGCGATTGTTACCCGTGATAAGGACGATTTTGAACATTCTCCAATTCTGGCGCTGACTCCCGATGAGCTTTTAAAGCAGATTAATCACAAAAAGGATAAATAACATGACACGAGAAGCTGTAATAGTATCAATTTCCCGCACGGCCGTAGGCAAAGCAAAACGCGGCACCACCCGTAATTGGCGTTCGGATGAGATGGCGGCGGCCGTTGTTCAGGAAGCGCTGCGGCAGGCCGAAGGCTTAGACCCGCAAGAAGTAGACGATGTGATTATTGGCTGCGCCATGCCGGAAGGAGCGCAGGGGTTGAATTTCGGCCGCAGCATATCTTTGCGTGCCGGTCTGCCCGTAGATGTGCCCGGTATGACAGTAAACCGTTTTTGTTCCAGCGGCCTGCAAACCATCGCTATGGCCGCCGAACGGATCATTGCCAATGGGGCCGACGTCATCGTTGCCGGCGGCGCGGAAACGATGAGTAAAGTGCCCATGACCGGCTTTCGGGTGAACCCCAATCCGTACATGGTGGAAAATAATCCTGAAGTGTACATGGGTATGGGCTTTACGGCCGAACAAGTCGCCGAAGAATACGAAGTCAGTCGTCAAACCCAGGATGAGTTTGCCGTCCGCAGCCATCAACGAGCGGCCGCAGCTTATGAAAAGAAGCTGTTCCAGAATGAAATTTTGCCCCTGGAAATTGAAGAAGTGACCCCCGGCCCCAACGGCCCGGAACGACGTACTTTCACTTTTGACCGGGATGAGCATTTACGGCCGAATACCCGCCTGGAAGGATTAGCCAAACTGCGGCCGGTGTTTAAGCAGGGTGGCACGGTAACGGCCGGAAATTCTTCTCCGTTAAGCGATGGGGCTGCGGCCGTTATCGTCATGGAACGGCAAAAAGCGGAAGCATTGGGATTGACGCCGCTGGTGAAATTTGTGGGCTTTAATGTGGGTGGCGTTCGTCCAGAAATAATGGGTATGGGGCCGGTTGCGGCCGTGCCTCGGCTTCTAAAACGCACCGGCATGAGTCTGGATGATATGGATATAATCGAACTAAATGAAGCGTTTGCAGCGCAGGCTGTGGCCGTGATTCGTGAACTTGGTTTAGATGAAGAGCGTACCAATGTGAATGGCGGCGCGATTGCTCTGGGGCATCCGTTGGGTTGCACGGGCACAAAGCTGACGGTGCAAATCATCAATGAAATGAAGCGGCGCAATTCCCAATTTGGTATGGTGACGATGTGTATTGGTGGTGGTATGGGTGCGGCCGGCATTTTTGAAAATTTATAGGTATCTTCGTATCTTTTCAATAACAATATAGATTGTATGGCGCTTACAATTTATTTAGACTTTGTATTGGTATCAAGGTGGTGTGTCCTGAAAGATTTAACAATGGTTCTCAATGAGACGAAGGATAACTTCTAATTATGGATGAAGTCAACATTCGTATTATCCGCATGGTGGAGAGGATTTTAGAAAATGAAAGTCTGACTTCTAACCTTGAGGATGAAGCAGCCAAAGCATTGATCAATTGGGGAGTGGCTCTGGTAGAGATGCTTGGTAAGCAGACAGCCGGTATGGAAGATGCTGAGGCAGAAGAAGCGCTGTATCCACAGGAAAAAGCGGTGCGCCGCTTAATGCGGTTGATTAATCGCTGGGCGCTTCATCTCGGTGAAGATAACAGTGCGACCAGTCAACAATTCATGCCCCAGATTTTGGAACAGATTGTACGCATTTACGGTGATAAAAAAATAATACCAGAGCGCCCCGATTGGGAAGCGTTTCTCAGTCACAGTTTAGTTGATTCACCAACTCATTTGGTCGTCAGCCTGCGAAATTTTACAGACACATTTTAGTTTGAGGAGTGAAAATGACAAAAAGAAAATCGAGAAAGAGAAGAAGGAAGAAAAGCAATAAACGGAATCAAACGTTAACGACTATTATTATCATTGCAGCTATTTTGCTGGGAGCCTATTTCCTTTTTACTGGCTCGGATCCAATTGGCCTTTTTGATCAGGAAGATGAACCAGCGGCATCAGAAATGGACGAGGCAACTCTACAAGCTACCCCGCCTGGTGGTCAAAATAGTGATTGGTGGCAGGTGTATTTTACAACTCCACAGACGATAAACGATCCAGAGAACCTTTCCGGATCTATCGCCGAAACGCTTATCGGGCATATTAGTGACGCTGAAGATTCCATTCATATTGCTTCATTTGAATTCAATTTGACGTCGGTGGCGGATGCCTTAGTTGCTGCTCAGGAGCGAGGTGTCGAGGTGCAATGGGTGACGGATGACGAACATGGGCTGGAAGCTGATCATGAAGAAGACCATGGGCAATTTGCCCTGCTGGAAGATGCCGGTATTCCTGTGAAAGATGACGACCGTAGCGCCCTGATGCACAATAAATTCTGGATTTTCGATAATCAAACTGTTTGGTCGGGATCCACAAACATTACTCGAAATGGGATTTTTCGTAACAACAATAATGTCGTTGTTCTGGAATCTCTTGAATTGGCGGGAATATATGAACGTGAATTTGCCGAAATGTGGAATGGGGAGTTTGGGCCACGTTCACCCTCTACTATTGAAGAACAAAGTGTGACAATTGACGGTTCACCCGTCCGTGTCTTGTTTGCGGCTGAAGATGAGGTAATAGACCAATTAGTGCCCCTTATTGAAAATGCACAAAGCTCGATTCGTTTTATGGCTTTTTCGTTTACTCATGATGATTTGGGTACGGCCGTGTTAGATCGGGCAAACGCGGGTGTAGATGTTATGGGCATCTTTGAGACCCGAGGCAGTGAAACCGAATACAGCGAACTCCCCGCTTTGTACTGTGCCGAAGTACCTGTTCGCCAGGATGGAAACCCAGGTACATTTCATCACAAAGTCTTTATTATTGATAACGAGACAGTAATTACGGGATCATTTAACTTTTCCAACAATGCTAATGAAAGTAACGATGAAAACGTTCTTATCATCACCAATGCGGCTGTTGCTGAACAATATCTGCACGAGTTTGACCAACGTTGGACTGAAGCGTCTGAACCTGAATCTGCTGATATGAACTGTAAATAGGACATTGCTTGTTACAAAACTGAATATTATTGAGCAAGCACGGGAAACAGATAGAAACAAAAATGGTAGATAATTGTCACCTTTATCAAGCCCCAAATAGATACCTTGCTCTGTCAGGGCGGCGCAATCCCGTTTGATTGTGAATACTGATACATTCAAAAGCAAATGCCCCTTCACTGCAAATTGAAACCGCTGCCCAATTATCTGCTCCATTTCTGCCAATGCACAATCATCAAACTCAATTACCTGATCACAAAAAGAACAAACCAGATGATGGTGATGACCGGCGTGCATCAACACATAATGGGCTGCCCCTGTGCCCTGGTAAACAGGTCGTACCAGGCCCAATTCACTGAGCAAATCCAGGTCCAGGGTACGATACACAGTCATACGGCCGACATGGGAGGCATTTTGGCGCACGGCCGTTGCCAAATCATCAGCGCTTACATGCCCTCCCGTCGCCACCAGGGCATTAAACACTGCCTGACGTGCTCGTGTTAAACGATACCCATTTTCCTGCAAAACTTGAACAAATGTCGCACTTTTACTGTTCATTACACCATTTACCATGGCCCAGATTTTAGGCTGTGCGCCGCACCAACCCTTGTTCTGGCGCAAATAAAAATATCAGGACAAAAATCAAAGTCGCTACCAATACCACCGCTGGCCCAGAAGCCACATCTAAATAAAAAGAGACATACACCCCAACTACCCCGGAAACAGCCCCAATTAAAGCAGCCACCACCATCATCGGCGCTAATCTTCGGGTTAATAATGAGGCTGCGGCCGCCGGCGTAATTAGCATCGCCAACATTAAAGCGATACCGACCACCTGTAAGGAAATCACAATCGTAATGGCAATTAAAATGAGCAGCAGGTAACGCAAAAAGGTGGTGGGTAGCCGCAAAGTCACCGCCAATACGGGATCAAAAGAGATGACCATAAATTCTTTGTAGAATAGGACAACTGCCAGCAAAACGATAGCGGCCAAAACAAATGTCACCCATAAATCAAACGTGGAAACACCCAACAAATTGCCAAACAAAAAATGGGCCAGATCAATGGAATAATTTCCGGTTGTGGAAAGTAAAGCTACCCCCAACGCAAACATCCCGGCAAAGAGTACCCCGATAGCTGTATCTTCCTTCAACACACCCCGTTCACTTAAAGCGCCAATGCCTATCGCGGCTAAAATGCCCATCAGTAAAGCACCCAACGCCAGCGGCCAACCCAGCAAGTAAGCAATAACGACACCGGGCAGAATAATGTGCGCCAACGCATCCCCAAAGAAGGCCATACCACGTAAAACGACATAGGAGCCAATTACCGGACAGACAATGCCGACCATAACGGCCGCCAACAACGCCCGCACAATAAAATCATATTGTAATGGCTCCATTAGCCAGTTGATGAGCGTCATAAAGCACCACTATGCCCTTGATCACAGCAGGCGTCGGCAATCAACATTTGGTCTGAAGCTGATTCCTGGTTGGGGACGATGTGAATGTGGCCGCCATACGCTTGTAATAGGGAGTCGGGGGTTAACACGGCCGTTGGTTTCCCAAAGGCCACTACCCGTTCATTGAGCAGCAAGATACGGTCAAAGCGAGCGGCCGCCAGATTCAGATCATGGGTAGCGACAATCACTGTCACTCCATCCGGCCGTAGTGAATCTAAAATATCAAACATCGCTTCTTGACTAGGCAAGTCCAGACCGTTTAAGGGTTCATCTAGCAGCAATATTTCCGCTTCCTGGGCTAGGGCGCGAGCTACAAAAACACGCTGCTGCTGCCCGCTGGAAAGCTCACCAATTTGCTTTTTTGACAGGTGATAGGCTTTAACACGGGCTAGACTGACCTGTACTATCTCCTTATCACGACGGCCTGGTTGGCGAAATAACCCAATTTGTCCCACCCGCCCCATCATTACTACATCTTCTACGGTGACAGGGAAAGACCAATCTATCTGACTGCGCTGGGGCACATAAGCGATGCAAATATGGCCGCCAGGCGTATGCCCAAAAATGGATACCTCGCCTGTCGTTGGTTTAATCGTGCCCACAATGAGTTTGAAAAGGGTGCTTTTACCAGCTCCGTTTGGCCCGACCACAGCGATATGTTCTCCTGTAGACAATTGGAAGGAGATATTTTTGAGGGCAAAATCCTGACTGTTGGTTGTGGTACGGCCGTTCCCCCCTCGGGCATAAGTGACAGAAACATCATGTAAGGCTAAACTGGGCGCGGCCGATTTATGAGCTACCCCTCGAGTTTGTATGGCAGTTGTAAGTTGATCCATAAACGGTATTTTATACCATAATTGGGGTCATATAAAATTACCCGCCAACATTTGTGTTGCTAGTTACTAGTTACTGGTTAGAGATGCACCTTTCTATACCAGCCACCAGCCACCAACCACTAACAATTCACAATTCGGCAACCATCGGCAACGTCTGGTTTGTCTGCCATTCATGAGTTCCGTTCGTGGTATAATCTGGCTGGGAGAACTGCTGGCTTACCCAGGTTTCTAATATAGCGCCATTCACAACAGGATGACGCTCCCTACCAACGACCAATCCCAAAAGACGCATCTGATGTTCTTTTTTTTGTTGACTGACAAAATAACTCTCTGCTGGATCAGGATACTTCGTTGTCATCAACCCCAATAACCGTTGTGATTCCGCGTCTAAGGTATCCCACCACTCTTCAAAGATAGGCGTTAGTTCGGCAATTAACTGACTTAAAATAATCTCTGGTTCTGGTAAGAAACCCATCCTTTTGTAGTACAGCCAACGAGCGGCCGTTACTTGCAGTAAATAGGGTAATGTTCCGGCCAACCATTTGATGGTGTAAACTTCATGGGTGCTAAAGGGGACGCCTTCTTGAATGGCTGACTGGCTAATGAGCGTATCCACAACGGCCGTGTCCAACTCTCCCATACAAATAGGCGCGGCCGCAAACATCGTGTAAAACGGAGATGTAGCCGGTAAACCCAAACGACACCCTATGTCCGGCAGAGGGATCATGGACGCCGTGACAAGCAAAAGATCATAATCAGCCACATAAACCATCGCCCGCAGTTCCGTTAGAAAATCGCGCCCGAAGGTATCTGTAGGCAGATTATCAAACTGATCCAGCAGCAGCACAATCCGTCGCCTGGAGAAATGGCATAAAAACACTTCTACATCATAAATATTCGTCTTCTCTGGCAGAGACTCTTGCCACAAAAAGCCTGTATTTACCTGCCCTAAACGCATCTTTAATTGCATCAGAACGCGATAATAAAAATAGGCCGGCGTTTTGCAGGTAGACATGTCTACATACACCATCACTATTTTTTCTGGATGGCGCAGATGGCGCACCGTAACGCTTGGATGGGCAACATGGCGCAAGAACGACGTTTTTCCACTCTGGTTTAACCCCAAAATATGAAGCGATTGAGCCTTGGAAGTAGTGATATTGGAAAAGAAATGGGAAATTTGAGTTTGACGGCCGTAAAACTCCGATGGATTTTGTACAGGATGACCAACGGTGTAAGGCATAAATATTCTCCTGTTTATAGGGAACTGAACAATCAGCCCGATAATGTAATTCCTGATCATTTCAAATTGATCATTGCTTTTGGCAGCAAATGAATCAGACTTGCTAGGGCACTTATTCAATTAAAATACTACCTGATGAAAATAATTTACAGACATTATTATGCCTGTATACACGGGGGAAAAACAGGGCTATTACTAGGACAAAAGTACCGTTAGCGTTATCAGTTTGTTACTTGCCACTTGCAAACTTGCTACTTGCAAACTTGCCCATATATCTGGCCCAACTGGCGGGCAGATTGCTGCCAGGAAAACCGACGCGCTTGTCGAAAGCCGGCGGCCACAAGCTGGATGCGTTGGTTGGAGTCTGTTAATAAGGTTTGCACGGCCGCTGTCCAGCCCGCTTCATCATGTGGCGAAAGTTGTACGGCCGCATCGCCCGCAACTTCCGGCAGTGATGAACTGTTAGAAGTAATGATGGGCACGCCACAAGCCATTGCCTCTAACAAAGGCAGACCAAATCCTTCATAAAGGCTGGGGAAAACAAACAGAGCCGCATCACTGTAAAGTGTGGGCAAGTCCGCATCATCCACAAACCCGGTAAAACGGACACGGCCGTCTAACCCCTGCCGCCCCACTTCGGCCATCATCTCATCATATAACCACCCCTTGCCTCCTGTAATAATCAGGTTATGAGGGTGTGTCTGTGCTACCGGCTGAAAGGCGCGAATGAGCGCCTGGTAATTTTTGCGGGGCTGCACAGTGCCGACTGCCAAGATATAGGGAGCGGGACCGATTTTGTATTTTTGGCGCACGGCCGTTAACCAATCCCCATCAGTCACCGGCTGAAAACGTTCATGCACACCGCTGTACAAAACGGTAATTTTGTCTACTGGAACCTGCCATACGGCCGTCAAATCATCTTTAGTCGCTTGAGAATCGGCCAACACATGGGTGGCTCTATTAATTGACCAGGGAACAACCCGATTCAGATATGTCACCAACTTCTCAGGAAATGTGTCTGGATAATGGACAAAGGAAAGATCGTGAACGGTTAACAGGGTTGGAATATGCTCGCTCACTGGTGGCAGTACAAAATCTGGAGAATGGAACAGATCAAGCGACCCGGTCATCCATTGCACCGGCAGCGGCAAACGCAAGCGATACCACAGCCGGTACAACCAACGCTCATCTACTGGGGCGGTATGAAGCTGGACATTTTCTGCCTGGGGAATGGGGTTGGGAACGGGTGAAGCGACCGGGTTTTTTGCGGCAAAGAAATGGTAGTCGTTTTGAGTATCTACTGCCGTTAACGCAGAAATCAACTCCCGTGTATAGCGTCCAATCCCCCCGCCCTGTGTCACCGCGGCCGTCACATCAATGCCAATCTTCAAGCTTTAATCCACATCGTTATATGTCCAATAACGATTCACAAAGAAATTCCAAAATAAGATAATCAGTACCGACAAAGCTAAAGCCAGGTTGTCTCCAATTCGATCAATGAGAGGGGAAGGTAATGTGGGTAGGATAACGGCCGTTAACCCCACAAATGGCTGCCGAGAAAATGCAATAATAGGAATCCGCAGCACAATACCCGTCATACTGACCAGGAAAAATTGGACAAACTGCCGCACTATCGGCTTCGACCGCGAATCGGGATACGTCCAATAACGGTTCCAGGTAAAATTACTAATAATTGCAGCCACAAATGAAATTGTACCGGCCAACAAAGCCGGTAAGACACCTTCAATCCAGGCCGCACTAATACCTAATGAAATAAGAAATTCATGGGAAGCTGTTCCCGAAGCCAGCAAATAATTAAAAGGCCCCAGCAAAAGATTGTAAATTCCAAAATCTACCACAAAGCCAACAACACCGACAATCAAAAACCGAATAAATCGCTCCGCTTCTTTTGTGTTTACCCCAAAGCGACCGGCTGCATTCGCAAATATTGTTACCATACATTACCTCTTAGAAGAGGTTCCACCTTTGAGAAAGGTGAAACCTCTCGAAATTCCACTTTCCAGCAATTGTAACAGCCCAAACATAACACCCAAATGAATATAAATGTTATTGACATACAGCTTATCTACCAGATGGTGGATAGTCACGGCCGTCCACGCTGCCAACAATCCCAAAGCAATTCCCCGTTCCGGCCAATCCAAATAACGTAATTGGCGAATGGTTTGGAAGAACACGGCCGTCCACAACAACCCATACACCAACAGCCCCAACACCCCCATCTCCGCCAACAAATTCAAATAATAATTATGAGCATGGCCCAACGGGTACGGCCAGTTAATGAGGGCATAATCAGCATACGCCGTTTCATAATTACCAAAGCCTACCCCCAGCCACACATTGTCACGAGCCATATCCAGCGCTGCCTGCCAATGGGCCAATCGTTCCAACACCGCATAATTGACATCGTTAATATCCGCCCCGCGCACATCGCCAAAACGTAAATCTTGGCTAAAATTGCTAATTCGCTCTGTTACCGAGGCAGGGATAACCCCAGCTTGAATGCCTCCCAGCAACAGAAACCCACCAACTGCCAGTAAGGTCACACCCTGCCACAATTTCTTAGGCCAGAACAACACCAACACAGTCGCACCCACCCCAAAACTCAACCACGCCCCCCGGCTCCAGGAGAAGAAGACGGCCGTTGTGGTAAGGACGGCCGTGAGACCGATGAGTGACAGGATGACAAGGTGCGGGGGTGCGGGAGTGTCAGGTGACACTTGCATACTTGCCACTTGCCACTTGCCACTCGCCTTTCGCCACACATAGGCAACACCGCCTAAAAAAGCGCCACTTGCCAACAGCGCCGTTAAATTCATGTAACCGGCAAATGGGTTTGGCTGTTCAAACGTGCCATAAGCACGGTAAAAACGATCCAGTATCAAAAAATGCTCCGGCCCATCTGCCCGCAGCCCAAACTGCCAAATACCGATGAGCGCCTGGCTCAATCCTGCTAACAACAGCATTGCCAAAATGATGTATGTGTTTTGTAATCCATATTCCGTTGTCCGTCGTCTGTCATCCGTCATCCGTTGGTTTACAGACAAATCTACGACCATCAACATGATTGCCCCGATTTCTAGCCACTTCAGCAGTTCCTTCAAACCAAACGTGAGTGATGGCGCATTCAACAGCGATAGGGCGGCCGCAAAAATCAAGATCGCCAAAGGTACATTCAGAAAAGTGCGTGGAATGTTTAGCCGCCGGTAAGCCAATCCCTGCCCTAACCAAACAGCCAGGGTAAACAACAACAGCAGTTGGCCGCTGTCCAGCAAAGATGGCCCCCAGATCACACTTTCTAAGGCGCCTAACGGTGCGGCCAACAAGGCCACAAACAAGCCAAACAAAGGATTGATGAGCGTTAACAGCACAACGGCCGTACCCCCCACCAACCCCACAGCCCAAACCAGCGGCAATTGGGTCAATAAAATACCAACGGTTACGGCCGTCGCCAACCAAAAAACACGCGCCCAATCCAGGCGATTAAACGTTAAACTCATATGTATCTAGGAAATTTGAGATTGACTTTCAACAATTTCCAATCTCTAATCTCCGATCTCCACGCCTCAAACCTTATCCCGAAAATAAGCCACCGTTTCTGCCAGCCCATCCGCCAGATTCACTTTTGGTTCCCAGTCCAAAACCGTTTTTGCTTTGGTAATGTCGGGGCGGCGCTGTTTGGGATCATCTGTAAAACGGTCATCTTTAGGGTTGACAAAAATTATCTCAGAATCACTACGGCCGATTTCCACAACCGCATGGGCAAATTCCTCAATGGTCATTTCTGAAGGATTGCCGATATTCACTGGCAGCTTTTCATCCGATAGCAGCAAACGGTAAATTCCTTCTACCAGATCGCTGTAGTATTGAAAGGAACGGGTCTGACGGCCGTCTCCATACACCGTCAAAGGCTGATTGGTCAGGGCTTGATAGATGAAGTTGGGAACGACACGGCCGTCGTGCAAACGCATCCGCGGTCCATACGTATTAAAAATGCGGACAATGCGCGTTTCCAGACCATGATACCGTTGATAAGCCAACGTCATCGCTTCCGCAAACCGCTTGGCTTCATCATACACCCCACGCGGGCCAATCGGGTTCACATGCCCCCAATACGTCTCCGGCTGCGGGTTGACCTGCGGGTCGCCATATACCTCCGACGTAGATGCCAGCAGATACCGCGCCTCTTTCGCCTTCGCCAGACCCAGCGTATTGTGCGTACCCAACGAGCCAACTTTTAAGGTGGGGATGGGATGTTCTAAATAATCATTGGGGCTGGCTGGCGAAGCAAAATGCAAAACCGCATCCAGATGCCCGGGTACATAAATGAAATTACTCACATCCTGTTTCACAAAACTAAACCGCTCATGCCCCATCAAATGAGCAATATTATCCATATTCCCGGTAATCAAATTGTCCATACCAATGACAGTATGCCCTTCGTTAATAAAACGATCACTCAGATGAGAACCTAAGAAACCTGCCGCTCCTGTAATTAAAATTCGCATAAAATCTCCATTTATAATTATTTTAATATTGTATCGTGGCTAAGGTGGGTGACGACCCGTAACGGCCGTTTAACCCTCAATCGTATACCATACACAGCTTACACGTCGGCTAACATCTATCCTATCGCAATGGTATCATCAGGTTCTAATGTGCCATAGGTATAATTCTATCTGTAGATTAGTGAAAACGGCCTGGAAACTTAATTCCAGGCCGTCTCACTATTACCCGTTCAGACCCTAAGGGTTTTTCGCTTGTAACTATTCAGCTTCCAGAGGTGCGACGCACTTGCAAAGAGCAGCGGCATTGACATTACTCTGGGAAAAGTGCGTCGCACCTGTACAGTTACTTTCGCTTAATCTAACGGGTGCTCTCAGGAGTAAAACCCTTAGACGCTTACGCGCCAACATCGACAAAAACTTGTCGATAATCAAGAAAATAATGAATAGTGAATAATTAATAATGAATTGTGAAATGAGGATTCATTCACCATTCACAATTCATCGTTCATTATTCATTATTTCTTTTTCCAGCGAAGTCTGGCAAAAGACGTAGGGTCTTGGTAATCCCCTGAATGAGTACTCTCACTATTACCAGAACCTTCTTTACAATTGTAGCGCTACTTTGCGCTAGATTTGAAACTCCTCGTCATATAGTCTGAAAAGCACCAATTTAAGTCATTGCGGTGCAATGCCAAGTCAGCGTTTACATCCTCACCACACAATCTGTTTAATTGAAATTTTCAAAAATACCGACCGCACCCATCCCACTGCCAATGCACATCGTCACCAACCCAAACTGGAAGATGTGCCGCTTCATTTTGTTGCTGATTTGTACCGTAAAAGCAAGGTCGGGACGGGCAAGACTTTATGAACGACACCCTTCTAGCAATGAAGGTACATCCTGATGTTTGTACATCAAGAAATATTCGCGATGTCCAAGCTGTTCTGATTTGCTCGATTCACCTTGTGCAATACTGACGATCATTTTCAACAATTCCCGGGCCGCTTTTTCCAGAGAGATGTCCCCTGTAAGAACACGGCTGGCATCAAAGTCCATATCTCCTTCCATATGTTGGAACGTTTTATGGTTACCCGTAATTTTAATCAGCGGCGATATGGGCGCCCCAATAACACTGCCGCGTCCAGTTATAAACAAGATTATTTGAGCGCCACTAGAAATCAAGTCCATAATGCCTTCAGTATCATTGGGGTTAGTATAGCCAAATTGCATGAAGTGCGGATCGGGAACACTGTCCATAATCCATAATCCGGGTTGTAACGGCCGTTCCCCCACCTTGATCACTCCTTGAATCGGCCGTGAGCCTCCCTTGATGAAAGCGCCCATACTTTTATCTTCAATGGTTGTTAAACCGCCGGCAAAATTACCCGGCGCTACGGAGTATTGGCGTACTTCTTTACAGTACCATTCGGCTTTGTCGTAAGTGTCTGCCAATTGCTCATGGGCCTCAGGTGAGGCGGCACGTTCAAGAATGATTGATTTTAAGCCCAGCATCTCGACGATTTCTTCAAATACGGCCGTGCCTCCCGCATCTACCAACAAATCATAAAAAGCGCCCACCACTGGATTACCAGCAATGCCTGATGTGGCGTCAGAGCCGCCGCATTCCGCGCCAACTACCAGATCTGGCAAGGTCATGGGAACAATTTCAGATGTTTCTTTCAATTCCTGGCGCATTCGAGTCAATATCACTTTGCCTTTCGTAACACTTTTAACCGTGCCACCTGCTTGTTGAATATAAAGCCATGCAGCCGGCCGCCCCGATGCCTGTACAACGTCGGCAATTTTAGCTGGCTGAGTATATTCACACCCTAAACCAACCGCCAATACAGCGCCAACATTGGGGTGCCTGGCCAGGGTTAACATCAACCTGACTGCGTATTGATTATCGTAACAACCAGGGAAGCCGATAATATGGGTATTTGGTTCACCCTGACCAATAAGATGAGCCACATGTTTAGCGCATTCAACGGTGTAAATAATAAGGATGAGATTGCGGATACCTTTGCGGCCGTCTTGTCGTAAATATCCCGGCCAGCTTAATTCCTGAAAATCCATGTGGTTTCTCCTATGATTCTATTCGTAAATAGTGTCGGTGGTAGACCCGGTATGGACATCTAATAAGGCCGAACGTTTGTCATAATCGCTGGCACAATTGTGTAAATGCACCCATTCTCCCGGTTGTATCTGTTGGGTGCTACAACCAATAACAATGCCATATTTTTTCACCTTGTCTCCAATGGGGATGGTACGGAGGGCAACTTTATGACCAACCTTAATTGGCTCAAGTAAGGTGACGGTACTGTTTCCCTGTTTTCCAATGATGGCTACAATTTCACCAGCTTTGGCGTCATCAAGTATCACGGCTGTATTATCAGCCGGATGAATTCGTATACAATTAGTCATCATGAGTCTCCTTAAAAACGGCCGTAGGTCTCATACGCCTTTACCGGATGCACTCCATCCAGAATTGCCTTTCTTACCAAATTCTCTGTAGCCACAACTTCTTCTGCCTCTATTAGAATTTCTGCGGCAATTTCCTGACGGATAATTAACACTCCATCCCGATCACCCACAATAAAATCGCCCGGACGCACATAGATACCTTCAATCACAATATCACAATTGTAGGCCACAATTTCCCAACGCCCCAACACATCTAGCGGCGTTTTGTATAAATCGTAGGCCGGAAAATCAATATCAATCATGTAATCAGTGTCACGGATACCTCCATAAATGACGGCGCCGCGACAACCGCGATATTTAGCGGTTTCTGCGCTAAGTTCTCCTAGATGGGCCGAGGCCATATCATTAGCCTGCGTAATAATGACCTGTCCGGGCTGAATATCTCCCAACATATTTAATAGAGGCACATACACCTCATCTGGATCTTTGTTTACACTTTGTTTGCCGAGAATGGGCATGGCAATACCGGTTATACGCTGCCCCGGAACAAGTGGCTGTAGCGTATGAGGTAAGCAAAAATGGGTTTCACCACGCTCGTCCAATATGTCAGAGATAGCGCCTGTATATATTTTTTCATACCGCGTGATCATTTCTAAAATGGGGATGCTCATTCACTGCCTCCTAAAGTACCTTCACCATTTGTCCCTTTACGGCTTTAAGATTTTGTCAGCAAAGTTTTCTGGATGTCGGTACTTGACTGTTTGTAAATGCTCACAGTACAACGCTAACTCCCCTTTGTTCTTGAACACTTCATAACTCACCGTGACAAGCCCCATCTCTTTGTATTTAGGTATCTTTTCCAGATGGGTTCGCACAGTGTAGATGGTATCGCCAATAAATACAGGTTTTATGAACCGTAATTTATTATAGCCATAACTAAAGGTGTGAATGTTATTATGGGCCATCAGCCCTAAACCGAGGCTAAAAACCATGGAGCCGGCAACCAGGCGACGGCCGAAGATACCTTCTTCCTGGGCAAAGATTTCATCAGCTACATACGGATGTTGATCGAGAACAATGCTGTTAAAAATCATCGCCTCTCCCTCAGAAATAGTACGCCGAATGGATTTGATCTTGGCGCCAATTTCAAACTCTTCATACATCCAGGTTTCAGTATTGAAAAGGGGTAAGGTATTGTGCGTTTCTGCGGGTGTTTGTTCAGGCATTATTTCCTCCAATGGAAAATTCTGTCATTATTTGGGCTGTTTGTTGACCGATTCGGGGCGCGCCTTTGTCTGAAAAAAGGCGTTCACCATCAATGCGAATGGGGCAGCGCAAGGTGTCTAGTTTTACATTTTCATCCCGGGAAACTTCCTGCACCATTTGCAATGTCTGGAACCCTTCATGAGCGAAGAGACGATCCCAAT
>JAAEOP010000438.1 GCA_024223125.1 Chloroflexota bacterium | reverse complement strand
AGTTTTTCCATTAACCCTTGAGCCGTTGGTATTTCGTTCGTTTTCGTCTCGATTTCTTCGTGCCCTAAGATAATCTGCTCGTCAACAGCAAACGCACTGAGAACTTGAATTGCTTTTTGGTCATTGAAGTGGTCAAAACTATCGCGTATCACTTTACCATCGTACCCGATAAACGCCTTTTTCCCATCAAGTTCAGCCAACGATGCGCTATATTTTCTGAAGCTTTGTTCTAATTCTGATGCCGATGTTTTCTGAATGATGTCCCGAATTGTGGTGTATGCTGGCATTCTTTTCCAATTCAAATCGAAAATCTCATTGAGTTCATCATAATGGGCCACAATGAATTGGCGCACTTTTCGATAAGAAGTGGCACCACTTAAAATAGCGAGAATTGTAAAAAGAAGAATGTGTCCTTGCTGATATCTTATTCCTTATTTACGACGATGATCCTTGATTTCAAGTAGAAAACTATATAACATTCTGTCACCCCTATGATATTTTCTAGCCCACTAGGCTACCATAGGGCAATTTAATTGCAATACTTTCGAGAACTGAACAGCCCTGCATGGTGCATGGGCTGTCATACAACTTAATGTAGATACCCCTGACGAGTTGAGAGAACGGCTGGCACAAGTTAACCGAGAAGAGTATGCGGCTGAACGCACTCGCTATGAACGTTGCCAAGCCCAATTCCGTCGTCGGTACCGTTGGCGGCACAGTAGAGATACTGTTCTTGAACAGCGGCTTTCTGATTGGGCTGAGGCTACTCCTGATTCTTAAAGTGTTACTTTTGCCTTAATGTCTTCTAAAACGCTTCCCATTTCTCCAGGACACGGCCGTGTTGGTTAACGGAGACAAACCGATTGTTATTACCGTCATTCGTCATTGGGTAAAATGGCGAAAACTCATCTACGTTACACGGCCGTAACCCCCACTCCACTCGTTTCCATCACAGCTTCACCCGCCGGTTCGTACACAATCTGGTAATTGATGTAAACGGCCGTGACAAACAAAAATAACGCTACTGCCTGATGGCTGAGAGCCAAAATGAGAGGCACACTAAACCAGATAACGGTGATTCCCAACACAATTTGCACGATAACCAAGCCAAAGAAAAGTGCTATTGCTTTATGAACGGTGGGGGTAAACGGCCGATTTCTTGTCTGCCAATACACAATCCCAGCCATAATAAGTACCGCAAAAGCAAACCAACGATGGATAAAATGCACCGTCACCGGCGCTTCAATCAAATTCACCCAGGCCGGCGTCAAGGTTTCTAGCATACCTTCGGGGACAACACGGCCGAACATCAACGGCCATGTATTAGACACCCAACCTGCCTTCAATCCGGCTACAAATCCGCCATATGAAATCTGAATGACCAAGATGATAATCATCAAAGCCGATAAAATAAATGAGGACGATTTGAAAACCCCAGGCAGCCGCTGCGGAAAATGGTAGCGATGATTCAAGGCCATCCACATTGTTAAGGCCAACAAAAACAAGGCCATGAGCAGATGAATTGTCAACCGCACATGGTTCACATGAGGGTGGTCTACCAAACCGCTGCTAACCATATACCAGCCAAAAAACCCCTGAAAGGCAAATATCAACACAATGGACACATAGACGGCCGATTTCCGCCAGGGAATAATCCCCTTCCACAAAAAATAGAGTAGCGGCAATAGAACAATTAACCCCGCAAAACGAGCCAGCAAGCGATGCACATACTCCACATAGAATATACTTTTGTATCCTTCCAACGTCATCGTGGCATTGATTTTTTGAAACTCCGGTGTGGCTTGATATTTGGCAAATTCCTGCTCCCATGCCTCCTGGCCAATTGGCGGAATGACCCCACTGACCGGGTTCCATTCTACAATAGATAATCCAGAGCGGGTTAGACGCACATAACCGCCCAACACCACCATAAACATGATCAGCCCGCATACAATCCACAACCAATTTGTAATCGCTTTATTATCTTTTTCTGATAGCGTCATTTTTTTGGTGCCTCGTCTCGTAACAATTCTATATGAGAACGATTTTAACAAACTTACAATGGTCAAGCGACTTTGGAGTTTATTGCCACCCCATAAGTGTTAACTTAAGCGAAGACCTCGCAGGTTTTAACGCAAAACCTCAGAGGGGCGTAGATCATTTTGGAAACCTGCGAGGTCTTAAGTTAACGACAATGCTGGAACCATGTACCCTGTCATTAGTATGATAAAGCAAACACGAAGGGGTGAGGAATCTTTCCCCCTCATTGCGTAAAGATTTCTCGTTCCACTCGAAATGACCAGTACGGTCGTAATGTCCCCTGCCAGGTCTGTTTACGCTATTACGACTGTTTCATATTGATGGGCGCGGCGAATAACATAAGCGATAATCCCCACCTGGACCAGGATAATGAGACCCAACACAAACAACTTTGGGGCGACATCCGCCAGTGTAGCGCCCTGCTGCACAATTTCAATCACTGGTTGCACAATGTAATAGGTAGGGAATATTTTGGCAATCCACTGCGGAATGGTCGGAAATAAGGCAATGATTGCCGGTGCGTACAACAAAATACCAATACCCTTGAAAACAGCAAACAAAGTATTGATATCCTTCACAAAAGCGCCCAACAAAATGCCAAACAAACTGGCCGACACAGCCCCCAACAGTAACACAAAAATCAACAAAGCTGGTTGGCCGCCAAAAGCTCGATTCAGCAGCAGCACAACAACGGCCATGACACTGCTGACGATAATGCCCATCAATGCTTTGGCGGCAAAGACCTCGCCCAATGAGGCGGGGGTAATATTCAGGGCATTGAGGGTGCGCTTTTGCTTCTCGTCTACTAATGAAGTAGCCGGAATCATGCTGCCGCCAAGAATAATCATCATGAGGACGATGAGAGGCAAAATACGGTCTTCCCAGGAGACAAAATCTTCATCCCTTAAAGTGCGGGTGACGATGTTAACTGGCGCTTCCTGCCCGGCCACATCCCGAATAAGGCGGGCAAAGGCAAAGCCTACAATCGCCCGGTTTCTAAGCAAGCTTTCCCCCCAGATGTAAGCGCTGATTTCCGTTTCGGTTCCACTGCGTACCGCTTCATCAAAATCGGCCGGCAAGACCACCCCCATATCTACAACCCCATTCCCGACGGCTTCTTTTAGGGCTGCGGCCGTGTCATACTCCTGCACCACAAACGACCCCATCTTCTCAGCCATCGTGACGATTCGAGAACGGCCGGCATCAGCAAAACCAAGACGTGGTTTACCCGAAAACAGCGTACCAAACAACAATGATATAAGCAGCGTAATGGCAAAAGGGATCACAATCACAAAAATAAAAATCAGGCTGAGTGGTCCACGAGCCAACTCTCGATATAATAAAATATTAACTCGTCTTAAACTGTTCATACAAACTTCCTCTGCAGCGCCCATACACCCAATACAAAGAACAACAGGGCAAAAGCCAGCAGCGCCAGCAGATTACTGCTTACATCGGCCCAACCGGCACCCAAATTCATCACCCGGTACAATGTATCTACCACATAATAGGAAGGAATCAACTTCACCCAATTTGTCACCAAGCCGGGGATAATAACGGTAAATGAGGGAATAGCCAGGATGATGATTGCCAACATTCCCCAACCCATGACCCCCATCAAATCTCGGGCCACAGAAGCGATGAGAAAGCCCAGCCCAGTGACTAACATGGATCCCAACAGCAAGGTGAACAAAAGCAGCAACGGTTCATGGCTCAGGCTGCGGGTTGCCAACATGAGCAAAGTGACCTGTACAAAAGCAAATGTCACTCCAAAAAGGCCTTTGCCGGTAAACAAACCGCCAATACTCAGCGGCGTCACCAGCAGAGCTTGAATGGTACGCATTTCAATCTCGGAACTAATGAGGGCAGCCATACCCATCGTTTCTAGCATGAGAATAGCTACAACCAGCATCGGCACCATCTGCTTCCGTAAGGGAATCTGCTGCCCGACCATATCTATGCCAATCACCTCTTCGGTGGCCTCTATATTTAGCTCCTGACCCACTATACTGAAAGCTAATTCCTGAAACAAAATGGCGTACGCTTCTTGTAGTTCGGCGGGGAAGTCGGGGGTAAAGTAGATGATGATGTCATCTTTTATACCGGCAGCCAAATTCGGCAATAGTTCATCGGGGACGACGACGCCGACATTGTAATCCCCGTTGCCCATGGCTACTAACATTGCTTCTTCAGACACGGCCGTTTCCAACACCACCCCCGCTTCTGCCAACGGCTCTACAATTGCCGAGGGCATGGAGGGAGCATAAAAGCCTACTGTTAATGTCTCATCCACCGAGCTGGGTAACAGGTAATACATGCCCGCATAAGCCACCAATCCCAAAATGGTCACAAAGCCAAAGAAGCGGTTACGGAAATACAACGATAAATCTTTAGCGATAATGGTCGTAATCAACTGCGTGTTCATCACACCAACCCCCGGCCTGTAATTTCGTTAAAAATATCTTCCAGAGTCGCTTCTTCACTATGCACGGTCACAACTTTTTCCTGGCTAAACAATGCTTGCAGCTTTTGTGGCGTTTCACTCTCATCCAGCACCACTTCATGGATTTGCATAGCGCCGTTTTCCCCCACCACTTCAATTTTGAGGGCGCGTTTGCCATACTGCTGTTTGAGGGTATGGGGTTTATCCAGGGCTACAATTTGACCCTGGTTGATAAAGGCTACCCGGTCAGACAATTTGTCGGCTTCTTCCATGTCATGTGTAGTCAAAAATATGGTGGCGCCCCGGTCACGCTCTTCCAAAATGATGTTACGAATGCTTTGTGAGGAAGTGGGGTCCAAGCCTTCTGTCGGTTCATCTAAAAAGAGAATTTGGGGTTTGTTTACTAATGCTCGCGCCACCATGAGCCGTTGTTTCATGCCTTTGGAAAAGGTTTCTACACGGTCAGGACCACGGCCGTCTAACCCTACCCGTTTCAATAATGCTTCCGCATCAAACGAATTCACCCTAAATAACCGGGCAAACAAATTTAAGTTTTCGGCCGCACTCATCTGCTCATACAAATTGGTAATCTCAAAACAAACCCCAATTTGAGCCTGTATCGTTTTTGGCTTTTTAGCCACGTCCATTCCCAGCAATGTGGCCTGTCCGGCTTGCGGCCGTAACTGCCCGCTCAACATTTTAACAGTCGTAGATTTCCCGGCGCCGTTCGGCCCCAGAAATCCCAATATCTCCCCCTCATCCATCTCAAAACTGATATGATCTACGGCAAGCACATCACCGTAACGGTATGCTAAATTTTCGGCCACGATGGCTTTCTGATTCATAATTTCCACTCCTGAATATAGGGTTGAAGCCGTGACTACCGACTACCCTCTTCCTTTTTATTGTAGCAGAAGAATTCCTGTCCAAATATTGATCTTTGTCATATGGGAATACGTATAATTTTTTCGTCTGTCTAAACGCCAAACGGCCGTTGCCCACCCCCACTCCTCGCTATACAATGCCCCCATGATCACAATGCAAAAACTCCCCATCGCCCTTATCAGTTCGCATGGCAGCCTGACTATACCGCCAGAATTAGACGGCCGTATCGCCCTGACCCCCGAACAAATTTTTAATGAAGCCGACGCCTATCTCAATGACATTTTCGATTTCCGTGACCGGGTTCTTTACCTGGAAACCTTCCCCTACAGTCGGGCCATCATAGACGTTAACCGTCCCGCCGATTCCCAACTGCACCACCGCATTGGTGATGGCGTCGTCAAGCGGCAGACCAGTTACGGCCGTCCTGTTTATCATCCGCGCATGGAACCTGAAGCCAACCTGGAACAGTATCTCATCCACCATTATTGGCAGCCGTGGCATGATCGCTTAAGCGAAATTGAACATGATCCGCGGGTAAAGCTGGTCATAGATTGCCATAGTATGGCCGCCGTTGGTCCCGATGCCTTTGATGATCCTATGCAGCTTCGGCCGCGTGTACAAACAGGCAACCTGGGCGATTACACCGGAAAACTATACCCGCCACGTCAACGCATTTCCGCGCCGGCCGACATAACCGTTCTCCTGGCCGATGAATTGGGACGTCAACTGGCTGATATTCCAGCATTAACGGAAACAGGTAAAACAACGGCCGTCAACCAACCATTCAGCGGCGGCTGGAACCTGTGGGCGCACGGCCACACCCGCCAACCCTGGCTCATGATCGAGTTAAACCGCGCTCTTTATATTGGCCGTCAACATGGCAGTTCCCCCATTGTACCCTCCGACCCAACCCGGATTGCTTTGCTACGCGAACGGATCTGGACAGCTTTAACGGCCGTGAGCGAATACACCCTCACCAACCTATCTATGGTAAACTAACGGGAACTGATCAATGAAGGAAAAAGATATGAAACAACAGCTAAAACTCTGGAAAAAACCGATTGCCGAAGAAATTGTCATGATAGCTGGTTGGCGGCAATGGGCCGATGCCGGGGCCATCTCTTCCGGTTTGCCCCAATACTTGATTGATCAAACCGGGGCTGAACTGATTGGTGAAATTGATCCCGATGGTTTCTACTTGTTTCAGATTCCGGGAACGCATCATTTACTACGGCCGACAGTCCGCTTTGAAGAAGGGCAGCGCCAATTTTTAGAAGTGCGGCGCAATGAGTTTTATTATGCCGGCAATGCGGAAAAGGGAGTGGTCATTTTTCTGGGGGATGAACCGCACCTAGGTGTAGACCGGTACGCCGCTACCTTTTTTGAAGCTGTGCAACAATTGAGCGTACAACAAATCGCCTCCTTAGGTGGGGTCTATGGCCCTGTTCCCTACGACAAAGATCGGGAGATAGGCTGCATTTACAGCCTACCCGAAATGCAGCCGTTGTTACAACAATACGCGGTGCGATTTTCAGATTATGAAGGCGGCGCTTCCATCGGCTCTTATCTGATTGGTACGGCCGCGCAACAACAAATACCCTTCCTCTCTTTTTATGGGTTTGTGCCCAATTATGATTTTTCGCAGTTAGGGGCTGGCGGTCAGGAAGTACGCATTGAGAACGATTATAAGGCGTGGTATGACTTGATGCGGCGACTGAATCGTTTGTTTGAATTAAACTTTAATTTGCGTGATCTGGAACAAAAAAGCCAACGGTTGATCACGGCCGTAGAAGAGCAGTTAGACAAATTAGCCGCCAAATCTCCACAGATAGATATGCATGAAATAATGGCTCAAATTTCACAACAGTTCGAGGAACGGCCGTTTGCCCCCCTGGATGATGTGTGGGAACAAGGGCTGGCTGATTTGTTTGATGATGTGGATGAGTAAGGGTTATGAGGAGATTAAATCTCTCAATCTCCTAATCTCAAATCTCAATAGCAAAGAGTATCTAATTTTCATTCCCAACCGGAAATTCAACAACAAACACCGCCCCCTGGTCTGGTTCACTGCGGACCGTGACACGGCCGTTCTGCGCTCTAACCAACGATCTGGCAATGGCTAACCCCAAACCAGACCCCCCATCTGGCTGTCGCTGCCTGGCACTATCCCCCCGGTAAAAACGATCAAAAACATGGGCTAACTCTTCGGCCGTCATACCCGGCCCAGAATCCTGAACCGTTAAAGAAACGGACTTGTCAGTTTGGGTGGCGCTGAGGGTGACACGGCCGTTTTCCGGCGTATATTGCAGCGCATTACTGAGTAAATTGTCCAACACCTGGGCCATCCGATCCGGGTCAACCTCTATAGAAGCCAATTCAGCCGATGAATGTAGTTCCAACGCAATCTGCTTTTCCTGCGCCCGGGGCATATGGGCCAGATAGGCCCGTTCCAACAGCATTTTCGGGGAAATCAGACGCATGGTCATATGCAGTTTTCCCGCTTCCGCTAAAGATAAGGTACGTAAATCTTCCACCAGCCGGTTGAGCCGCTGCGCTTCATCATAAATGATTTCAAACGTTTGTTGCTCTGGAGGCAGCACCCCATCCCGCAGCGCTTCTGTATGACCAAGTATAATAGCAAGTGGGGTGCGTAGATCATGGGCAATGTCGGCCGTCATCTGGCGGCGCAATCCCTGAGAATGAGCCAGTTGGTAACTCATCTGGTTAAAGGAAGCAGCCAGACGCCCCAGTTCATCTTCACTGCGAACTGGCACTTGTTGCGATAGGTCTCCCTGGGCTACTTTTTGGGTGGCGTTGGTTAATTCTTGCAACGGCCGTGTCAAACTCCGCGACAAAATAATCCCCAACAATAAAGAAACAGTGACCGCCGCTACGGCCGCCAACAGAAGTGTCTGGTTCACCCGCTGCACAAAGTTGGTGCGAAACTGCTGCCGCTCCACCTCCTCCGGCAAAATCAGATAGCCCACAACCTCATCATTTACCACCACAGGAATCCCTCCCGCCAGAAATTCGGCCGGCAAGATGTCGCCAGGGTGTCGGCCGCCGCCGCCGGGTAGCAGTACTTTACCCCGTGCATCGGCTACCACAAATGGATGCCGATCGGTCCCAAAACCACCCCCTGGCCCACGGCCGCCAATAAAGCGGGGTGTAGGTAGTCTGGCCCCGCCCCAACCATTGTGGATTTCATAATAATCGGCTAACTGATCGGCAATCAGCGTTTGGTTCTGTTCATCAACAAAATTGCCAAAGGCAACGGCCGTTACCCGGCTGGCAAAAATAGCAATCAAACAAATACCCACCAGGCTGACCGCCAAAAAAGCCAGCATCAATTTTAACGTCAGTGAACGCATCATCATTCCACCGCAAACCGGTAGCCAACGCCATAAATCGTTTCAATGTAACGGGGCTGGCGCGGGTTCGGTTCTATCTTGCCCCGCAGATTTTTAATATGCACATCAATCGTCCGTTCATACCCTTCAAAAGCATCTCCCTGTACTCGTTCCAACAGATCAAGTCGGGAAAAAGCGCGGCCGGGCGAAGTCATCAACGTTGCCAGCAAATCAAATTCAGAACGGGTCAAATCTATTCGTTCGTCGGCCACTTTTACCAGGTAACTGTCTTTATCTAGCACAATATTACCGGCGCGTAAAATACCAGCTTCTGGCGTCGCTTTCCCCATCCGGCGTAAAATTGCCCGCACACGAGCCAACAGTTCACGGGGGCTAAAGGGTTTGGTGATGTAATCATCGGCGCCCAATTCCAGCCCAATTATTTTGTCATCTTCCTCTACTTTTGCCGTTAATAGAATGATGGGTGTATCCTGTTCCTGCCGGTGAAGTCGCATAAACTCATGCCCATCCATCTCCGGCATCATAATATCCAGCAAGATGAGGTCAGGTTTTTCCTGGCGGGCTATGAAGAGAGCTTCACGGCCGTTCGCGGCCGTCACCACCCGAAACCCACCCTGCTCCAGATAAGCCTTCACCAGACTCAGCAACCGTTCCTCATCATCCACCACAAGCACCGTTTTTGTCATATAAACCAACCCTTACCTTATTACCTTATATCAGTGTTCCTTCCCTAACCGTGTATACAAATAAAGAATTTTCGTTAACAGCATAACCTCAAGCTGTTAAGAAATTATGAAGACAATGCAATGGCACTATGAACACAAAGGTTCATGTAAGAGATAGGGCGAATGCATATCTTATGTAAAAAACAGGGTGGTAAAATCTGAAAAATGTGGTGAAGCTGCCAACGGCAGACGGGCGAAAAGGTCACAACCGAAACGCGCTATTTCATTTCTAGCTTAGCCGTACAAGCCAAGAATATTCTCCAAGCCACCCGACGCCATTGGGGCATTGAGAATGAGTTACACTGGGTCCTGGATGTCGCTTTCGCAGGGTATGTTCTCGTTCGGCAACCCATTTTTGAAGATAACTCTTTCGATGGTCTCCTTCTGAGAGAATATATGCTAACCAAACAGCTATGATATAGCCAGCAGCTAATCCTTCCCAATTGCCGTGTCTTCCAAGTTTTTCATTGAAAATGTCAATGATGCCAATTTGCTTGATTATTGCCAAGAGCAGCGGAATATCGTCTAGCCGTTCATTTTCGATTGCATTTATTTGTTCTATTTCGGGTGCATGATCCTGAACCCAACGAAAAATGATTGTATGATTCAGAGACAAGCCACGCTCGCTCATCATTTCCTTTAAATTTCGATAACTCAAAACGTATCTAAGATACCATTGCACACAGATCAATATGATTTCTGACTGGAAGTGGCGCCATTTGAATGGATTTTCCATGCCAAAGGTTACCCAACGATAAAATTATTTGCAACACAGCCCACTGCGCCATTCCATCCCTGCGGCGTAATTGAAATTGTGACCACTTGCAAACTTGTCACTCTATGCTTTTTGGTTCGCTTGTTTGGGGTTGGCTTCATTAAGGATGGCGTACTGTCTTTTGTAGGCTCCAGTTAGTAAATTCCAACGCACTTTGAGCGCTTCTACAAATGAAAAGATATAGCCGGAAAGGGTGACGTGGGTATTGGGTTCGTCTACCCAGTTGGCGGGAATAATTTGGATGTTGTAACCAAAGTAGCGAGCCAGGGCTAAGGCTTCAATGTCGAAGAGCCAGCCGTTGATTTCGGCGACGGAAAAAATATCTTGAGCCGCTTGAGCGCGGATTGCTTTGAAGCCGCATTGGGTGTCCCAGATGCCCGGTACGGCCAAAACCTGGATGAAGAGATTGCCAGCGTTACCCATGAGACGCTTGTGAAAAGGTTGGGGCGTCGCCTGGGTGGCTCCATCCACATCTTTGCTGTCTCGTGAACAAATGACAACGGCCGTACCCTGGTCAAATAACGGTTTCATCTGGTCGAAGTGGCTCATGTCGGTGGAATTATCGGCGTCGGTGAAGAGGCGAATGTCTCCTCTGGCAGCCAGCATTCCTTCGCGGACAGTGTACCCTTTGCCCCGATTTTCCTGACGGTCGATCCAGCGAATAGACTCTTTGCCCTGGGCAAAATCTTGGATAACAGCCAGGGTATTATCTTGAGCGCCATCGAGGACAATCAGTATTTCCCAGGTGTAGGTTTGGGCGATTAGATAAGTGTAAACGGCCGCTAACGTTTTTCGGATACGCTTTTCTTCGTTATAGGCGGGTATGATGACAGATAGATATGGTTTCATCTCTTCTTCTTCTTGCTTCATATACAGTTACCGGGGGTAATCTTAGCCGGGCTATGGTGTCTCGTCAACCGGGGTTAATACGGCCGTAAGGGTATCGTCGCCTATGCGACGGATAACTTTTATTTGCTTACGTTTGGGCCACATTTTGAAGATGCCCCACAGCCCGGCCAGTTGGCCACGCAGTCGGGCGCGGGCGGCCGTACCCCGCCAGGCGCGTATGGCGGCAAATGTGATAGTTAGTTGGGCTTTTAAGAGCAAACCCCAATTTTTCTTGAATAGGGGCGTAGGGTAATTTTTCCAGATGAGGTAGAGGAAGTTACGGCCGTCATAATAACTGCCTGTTTCGCTGCCGCCGGTCGCTTTGAGTTTGTGGTAGACGACGGCCGTCGGCACGTATAACACCTGCCAGCCAGACAAATTAATCCGCCAACCCAAATCTACATCTTCACAGGAAAAAAAGAAGTCGTCGTCCAGAAAACCGATTTCAGCGAGCATGGTTTGCCGGTACGCGGCCGCGCCACCGCAAGCGCTGAAGACGGTCGTTTCCTGGTCATACTGACCATTATCGGTTTGCCAGACGCCCCGATTGCCGGGGATACCATCCAGGCGGTAATAGTCACCGGCCGTATGGAAATGGTCGCGCCGATCATACAGCAGCATTTTGCAGGCAACGCTGCCTACCTGGGGATATGTTTCAAAAGCTTGCATAATTTCGGCTAGCCAGTTGGGGGTGACAGCTGTGTCATTATTCAGCAGAATGATAATTTCCCCTTGCGCCGCTTCCCAACCGGCATTGCAAGCGCCGGTAAAACCCCGATTCTCCTCTAATTCGATCAATTCCACATCGGAGAAATTTTCGCGCAGATAGGTTTGGCTGCCATCGGTGGAGCCGTTGTCTACCAGCAGAATTTCAAAATCCTGCCATGTTTGCTGGCGTAGGGATTGTAAGCAGTCGTCGAGGTGGCGACGGCCGTTGAAATGAGGAATGATGATGGAGGCGGCAGGCAAAGACATTTAACAGGGTAACCTTCGCGGGTATGACAGATTAAAGTTTGGGGATTAAATAAATCCCCATTCCTCAGCTTAATTATCCAAATTAAGTATATCCAAAATAAAGGCGACCTCAAAGGCGGTGTCTTTCAAGTAATCGTAACGACCGGAGGAAGAAAAATGACCCGCGCCCATGAATGTTTTCAAATACAGGCAGTTATTATCTGTTTTCAGAGTGCGGAGTTTGGCCGTCCATTTGGCCGGTTCCCAATATTGTACGCGGGGGTCGTTTAACCCGGCGGTGATGAGAATATGGGGGTAGGCCTGAGCGCTTGTATTGTCGTAGGGGGAGTAAGAGAGCATGTAGTCGTAATATTCTTTGATTTTGGGATTGCCCCATTCGTCAAACTCGGCCACGGTGAGGGGGATGGATTCATCCAGCATGGTGGTGACGACATCTACAAAAGGAACCCCGGCGACCACACCTTTGAACAAATCGGGACGCATGACGGTAACAGATCCCATCAGCAAACCACCAGCGCTGCGGCCGTTGATGACTAATCGTTCCGTGCTGCTGTATTTCTGGGCAATGAGATGTTCGGCACAGGCGATGAAGTCGGTGAATGTGTTTTTCTTGTGCAGCCATTTGCCTTGATCGTACCAGGCACGCCCCATTGTTTTGCTGCCCCGAATGTGGGCGATGGCAAAAATGAAACCCCGATTGAGCAGGCTCAACCGTTTGGCGTCAAAGCGGGGTTCGATGTTGGCGCCGTAAGAACCGTAGCCGTAGAGCAGGCAGGGTGTACGGCCGTCCCGAACCATCCCCTTCTTGTACACTAATGAAATGGGGATTTGGGCGCTATCGGTTGCGGTGGCAAAGATGCGTTCGGTTTCATAATCGGCCTCATCATAACCGCCCAACACTGGTTCTTGCTTCAGGAATGTCCAGGCCAGCGTCTCCATGTTCAAGTCGTAGATTGTATCGGCCGTGGTTAAAGATTGGTAGACGAAGCGCAGTTGGCTGCTGTTTGGTTCCGGGTTGCCGTACCGTTGGTAGCTGTAGACGGATTCGGAGAAGGGGACATCTGTGGTACGGCCGTTGGTAAAGTTGTGGATTTGAATGGTGCGGAGGCCGTTTTTGCGGCCGTAAACCACCATATGTTCATCGAATAATTCAATCTCTTCCAGGTAACGGTCCGGGTTGTGGGAGATCATTTCCTGCCAATTTGCTTTGGCGGGATTATCGGCCGATACGGTGAGCAATTTGTAGTTGGGTGCATCTTCATTGGTGCGAATATAAAACACCCCCTGGCGATGGGAAACGGCATATTGCACTCGTTCTTGGCGGGGCTGAATTAGCTTGAATTTCTCGAAAGGTATATCCGCATCCAAAATATGTTCTTCGGAAGATTCCAAACTGTACGAGGTCAGAATCAGGTACTGTTTATCTTTGGTTTTGTTGACGTAGACATTGAAGAAGGCGTTGTCTTCCTGGTAAATGATGGGGTCGTCGGCCGTCTCTGCCCCCAATGTATGGCGACGCAACTGATAACTACGCCACTCTTTATTTTGCACGGTGTAAAAGAAGGTTTGATTGTCGTTGGCCCACTCGCCCGCGTAGCTCGTTTCGGGAATATTGTCTGTCAGCAACTCACCCGTTAATATATCTTTGAACTGAATGGTATACCGTTCGCCGCCAACTGTGTCTGTGGAGTAGGCCAGGATGGTCTGGTCGGGACTGATCTGGAAGATACCCATTTTGAAATAAGGCTGCCCTTCGGCCAATTCGTTTTCATCAATTAAAATTTCTTCGGAGGCTTCCAAATTAGCCACTTTACGGCAATGGATTTTATATTGCAATCCCTCAACAGTGCGGGTGTAATAATAATTTTGCCCGATACGCACCGGTACACTGCTGTCTGTTTCCTGAATACGGCCGACCATTTCCCGGTACAATTCATCTTGCAACGGTTGGGTGTGGGCTGTCATTGCTTGCGTATATTTATTTTCGGCTTCCAGATAGGCTAGCATGTTAGGGTTGTCCCGTTCACGCAGCCAATAATAATTATCGATGCGGGTGTGCCCGTGAATGGTTAATTCTTTAGGGTGGATGGGGGCGATGGGGGGAGTGGTTGTCACGATGGTTTCTCCATATTTCCCACGTAATCGGCTAAAGCTTCTGTCCAATGGCGCATTTTAATGCCGATGGCGACCCCGGCAATATTGTGTAAAGCGCCGAAGAGGGGCGGGGTAGACGGCCGTTTGAATTCCTTGCCCAAAATGGGTGTGTTGGCCACATGTTCCAGTCCCGCTTGACGTAAAATTTCGTTGGCAAATTCCCAGCGGGAGCAATGCCCGCTGTTTACAAAATGGTAAACGCCATATTGGTGCGTGTGGATGAGTTGGCCGATGGCTTGAGCCACATCTTTACTATAGGTAGGATTACCGATTTCGTCAGTCACAACCCGGATCTGCCCCGTCTGACGGGCACGGTCGAGGATGGCATGAATAAAGTTACGGCCGCCCGGTGCATAAAGCCAGGCGATTCGTACAATGTAAGCCCGGTTGAGGATGTGCTGTACATGTTTTTCGGCGGCCGCTTTGGAACGGCCGTAAGCGTTTGGCGGGTTCAGCGGCATCCATTCTTCATAACCGGCCGGATTGCTGCCAGAAAATACTTCATTGGTGCTGATATGTATCATTTCCGCACCTGTTTCCAGGCAGGCCAGAGCCACATTTTGGGTTCCCATCCCATTCACTTTGTAAGCCAGCCGGGGCATTTCAGCGCAACCGTCTACATTGGTATAAGCGGCGCAGTGGATGACGACATCGGGTTGGGTGTTGGCTACGGCCGTAAACAACGCCTCCTTATTCGTAATATCAAGTTCGGGCAGGTCTACGGCCGTGAGTTCATGTTCCGACAACTCAGTTTGCAGCGCCGTACCCAACTGACCTTTACCACCAGTAATAAATATACGCATAATCAATATCTCCTCTCAGGTTATTACGACCAAGATTATACCACTGTTGACGACGGATGACGGATGACGGTCAACGGCCATCCGTTAATTCGCCTAACAGTTGTACTATATGCGATAATGCCGTTATGCAAATAGATATTTTGACTTTATTCCCGGAGATGTTTCCCGGTTATTTGAATGAAAGTATTTTGAAGCGGGCGCAGACGGCCGGGTTGTTGACGATTGGCCTGCACAATATTCGGGATTATGCCAGCGGCAAACATCGCGTCACCGATGAACCCCCTTTTGGCGGCGGCGGCGGCATGATCTTGAAGCCGGAGCCGATTTTCAAAGCGATAGAAGCAATTCTGGATGAGGAAATATTTTACTCTCGTACCCCCACACCCCCGCACCCCCTCATTCTTTTAACCCCGCAGGGACGGCCGTTTACCCAAACCGTTGCCCAGGAATTGGCCCAACATGAGCGTTTGGTCTTGCTGTGCGGCCGTTATGAAGGGGTAGATGAGCGTGTGCGCCAACATCTGGTAACGGATGAGATTTCAATTGGGGATTATGTGCTGACAGGAGGTGAATTAGCGGCGATGGTTATTGTGGATGCTGTCACCCGTCTTTTGCCCGGCGCTTTAGGAGCTGAGGGCGCGGCCGAAACAGACAGTCATGCTACTGGTTTGCTGGAAGGAGGGCATTACACCAAACCGGTTAATTTTCGTGGCTGGGCAACGCCCGATGTGCTACGTTCCGGCCATGCAGCTAACATTGCTCGCTGGCGACGACAATCTGCCCTCCGCCGCACCTGGCAGCGTCGCCCCGATTTGCTGTTGACGGCCGAATTAACGGAAGAAGATAAATGGTTCCTACAAACATTGGCCGAGGAGATGGACTGATATGTATTCCCCTGAACCGGTTGACAAAAAGCAGTACAGCGAGAAGTTTGATCAAATGTACGGCCGTTTTGCCAAAATATATGATCTGACTGTTAAATTGTTCCCCGTGTGGCGCAACTGGATTTCGCAAGCAGTTCCTCATATTCGCGGCCCCAGAGTGTTAGAGGTCTCTTTTGGTACCGGTTATCTGTTGGCTCAATATGCCAACCAATATCAGACCGTTGGGATTGATTACAATTGGGAATTGTGTTGTACAGCCGGGCAAAATCTTTACAAAGATGGGATACGGGCAATCATTCAGCAAGCGGATATTGCCTTTTTGCCGTATCGTTCTAATAGCTTTGATACGGTAATCAATACAATGGCCTTTACAGGCTATCCTGATGGACAACAAGCGCTCAAAGAAATTCGCCGAGTTCTGAAAAAAGGTGGTCAGTTTGTCTTGGTAGACATCAACTATCCCAGAGACAACAATTGGCCGGGAACAAAATTAACCCGTTTGTGGGCTACAACAGGAGACATCATACGCGATATGGGTGCATTGTTTGAGCAATTTGAGTTTACTTATACTGATGAGGAAATCGGCGGATTTGGCACTGTTCATCTCTATGTGGCTACCAAAAATCAGATAGCCATTTACGGATAACGGAGACAATATGCGCGGATGTTTACAAGCTTTGGGGGGCGTGATGGCATTTTTATTTGTGATCACGGCCGTCATTGCCCTGTTTGGTTATAACCTCATCATTGTGGTTACAGACCGGGAAGCGGTTAAGATGATGTTGTCTGGTCTGGATGAAATGGTGCGGGAGACTGTGCCTGTGTTGATTGCTGAGAGGGTAGAGAATGAAGTATCAAAACGGGGATTTGCTAATTTTGAGATTGATGAACAGCAGTTGGACACGGCCGTAAACAACCTCATCCCGCCCGGTTGGATTGATACACAGACGGAGGCGGCCGTAGATGGCCTGTACAACTATCTGGAAACAGGGGACCCGGCGACCGCCGAAACAGCTGTAGATTTGCACCCTATTTTAACGAGATTACAGGGGGAGGAGGGAAAACGGATGGTCACGGCCGTACTCCGCAGCCTGCCTACTTGCACCCAACCATTACCAGAATTCAACCTGGAAACGGGAAATGTTCAAATTGAGGGTTGTTTACCGCCGGATGTGGATGTGAATGTAGTGGCGGATGCGGTGCATACGGCCGTTGTGCAAACCATCAATGAAAACCCCCAAATTTTAGCCAACGCCGGTGTTGTTCGTGTATCCTTGTTGGGTCAGAATAGCCCTCTAGGTATTACTGCCGAGCAGCAGACACAGTTAGAACAGGCGTCACGCAACTTCAGGCTGGCCCGCACCTGGGCCTGGACATTGTGGCTGCTGCCGTTGGCCTGTCTCTTTTTGATATTGCTGTTGGCGGTGCGTTCGTTACCGGAATGGGGGCATTGGTGGGGCTGGCCGATGGTGATTGCGGCCGTTATTATCCTATTCCTCTCGATATTGGCGCCGGCGGTATTGACGATTGTGGCGCGCACGGCCGTCACCCCGGCCAACACTGATCCCCTGACGCTTCCCCTGCAAAACTTTGTGCTAGACTTACTCATCGCCGCCACAGACCGTTGGCTGCTGCGCGTTTATTTGCAGGCCGGCATCATGCTGGCCTTTGGCGTTATGTTCATCCTCATCGCCTTTGTTGCCCGGGCTTCATTCCCTGGTAAGCAAACTTGAGAATAGGCGCTAAATTATTTCCATCAATTACACAAGGAGAAATTATCATGCGAAATTGGAGTAAACGAGAACGATTGGAAGCTGCCATTGCCGGCGAGCCACCAGACCGGTTACCGGTGGCTTTGTGGCGGCATTGGCCGGGGGATGACCAGAATGCCCGCGCTCTGGCGGCCGCCCATGTGAAATGGCAAGAAGATTGGGATTGGGACTTTTTGAAGGTCGGGCCGGCCAGCAGTTATTCTGTGGCCGATTGGGGCGTGCAAGATCGCTGGGTGGGACACATTGAAGGGACTCGTGAATACATTCATTTGCCCATTCAGACGCCGTTCGATTGGGACAAGTTGGAGCCATTGAATCCGACAAAGGGGATGCTGGCAGAACAAATTGAAGCCTTACGCCTGATCGGACTGGCGATGGGAGGAGACGTGCCGTTTATTGCCACTGTCTTTTCGCCTTTGTCGCAAGCCAAACATCTGGCCGGAAATGAGCGCATGTTGGCCCATATGCGGGCCAACCCACTTCGTTTTCAGCAAGCGCTAGAGGTGATTACAGAAAGTACGATCCGTTTTGTAGAAGCAGCTAAGGCAACGGGTATCAGCGGCATTTATTATGCAGTGCAACACGCCCGTTTCTCGTTAATGGCGAAGGAGGAATTTTTGCAATACGGCCGTGACTACGATTTACGCATTTTGGCTGCTGCCAGCGATTTGTGGCTGAACGTGCTGCATATTCACAGTACCGACATTATGTTTGATGTGGTGGGTGATTATCCAGCGGCCGTTGTCAACTGGCATGATCGAGAAACGGGCTGGCGGTTGGCTGATGGGCTGCAATGGATTCAAGGTGCAGCCAGCGGTGGTGTGGATCATTGGTCGCTGCATCAGGAATCGCCCGAACAGACATTGCTGGAAGTGCAAGACGCCATCACCCAGACAGACGGCCGTCGTCTGATTCTAGGAACTGGCTGTGTCTCCATGGTCACTACCCCCCAGCGCAATATTCGCGCCCTGCGGCAAGTGGTGAATTCGTAACGGCCGTTGCCTTATCAATTATCTCCAAAAGAGGTAATATAGTTTGCATTAGCGACCCCCAAAAAATCCGAGGAGGATTATCATGTCAATTGGACCCCTTCAACTTATGGTTATTGGTTTTGATCAAGACACAGTTGCCCACAACATTCTCAAAGAACTGAGCAAAATGCGCAGCAAAGGCATTATGCGTCTTTTTGATTTGCTTTATATCATCAAGCATGATGACGGCGCTATTGCTATCAAAGAAGTGAGCGATTTAACGCCAGACGAAAAGCGAGAATTTGGATCATTAGTAAGTCGTTTGATTGGTTTAGGCACAGAAGGCATTGAGCATGATAATGCGGCCGATCTGGCTGACTCTTTAGGTATTGCCAATGCTGAATTTGGCCTGTCAGAAAGCGAAATTCAAAATATAGCTTCTGAAATTCCCAATGGAAGTTCGGCCATCCTTGTGTTGTTTGAACATCATTGGGCTTTGAATTTACGACAATCCATTATTGATGCGGGCGGCAAGGCATTGGTAAACGGCTTTATTAACCCTGATACATTACAAGTCGCCAGCCATGAACTCGCTTTTGTCTTTGAGGCCATTAACAAAGCGGAAGCGTCCGCCATTGATGAAGCGGCCGCTGTTCGATCCGAAGCACAGGAAGAAGAAAAGGATGCATTGTTGAGAGCGGCAGAGGCTGCGGCTGAAGCTGACACAGTAATAGCTGAAGCGGCCATGATTGAAAAAGTAGCCCATGTGCAAGAACAAGAGGCGCTGGAAGAAGCGGCCGCATTCGAAGCGAAAGCGGCCGCTATTAAGCAAATGGCTGCGTTGGAAGCATTGGCCGCCTTAAGAGCTGCAAATCTTATTGAAGAAGAAGCCGAGCAAGAAGCAATGGAAGCATTAGCCCAGGCTGAGTTGGTGAAACTGGCCGCCATGGACGAGGCAGAAATGGCCGTAGCAGAAGCCCATGCACTTGAAGATGAAGCTTTTTCTGAGGCAGAAGCAGTTCGTAGAGTATCTGAACGGCAGCAGCAGGAAGCCATTGCCGAGGCGGAAGTAGTTGTCAGAGCAGCGGAAGAAGTAGAAGCGCTGGCCGTTATGAAGGCGGTGCGGGCATTGATTGCGGCCGAAATTGTGGAAGAGACAGCCCGGCAGCACGCTGTGGATGCCATTATTGCTGCCAATGTAGTAGAGGAACTTGCTGGTCGTCAGGCAGCTAGAGCAATGCTTTCGGCTTAGTGCCCATTCGCAAATAAGTTAGCAGAATTGGCGAATGGGCTTCAAGAAGTCGTACGGTATTGAAAAGGCTAAGTTAATTGGCACATCTACCTACTTCATTGCATTTAGTGTTTGCTACCAGAGCAGGATCCCCCCTTACCCTTGTCCCAACTGCGCGTACGCCAGCAGATGACAGAAATCCGGGGTACAGATTTGTAGTTTAATGAGCGGGAAACGGCCGCCGCCCATGATAATTTCCGCGCTGATATTCGTTATTCATCAATAGATGGCCATTTCAGCCCGGCTGAGTTGGCGGAATTGTGCCAGGGCGACATCAAGAATAAAGATATTTGGATGATAACGGCCGTTTCCCGCTCATTCATGTCATAATTCTGGCCGACTGTAATAGCTTGAATTTAGGAAATATTCTTTGAAAAAAATCCTTCTCGCCGTCCTGGTTTTCCTGTTCATTCTCATTATGATTCCGATTGGGATATTATTGTTGCCGCCGCCTCCAATTGAGTATGCCCAACCGTCGGACACGGCCGTTTCCAACCCATCACCTACCACAACCCTGTGCAACACAAACCAACAAGAAAACAGCCTCCCCTGCAACACATCTCTCGCCGATTCGGCCTGGAGTGTGTCGCATGGCAGCAGCTACGCGCAAGGCTCTTCTGATTTTCCCGGTCTGGAATCGGCCGACGATGCCACGGCACAACATCTCGATTTGGGCGGCATTCCCATTACCCTCAACTTCACAACGCCTTATGCGGATGGCGGTACGGCCGTGTGGGGGT
>JAAEOP010000437.1 GCA_024223125.1 Chloroflexota bacterium | reverse complement strand
GATAAAAATCCCTTCCCAAGCCGCTACACACCGCTGGCGGGTGAACCCACATTGATCACTAATGTCACGATACTCGATGGCATTGGCAACAAAATAGACAAGGGGATGGTGTATTTTGCTGACGGCAAGATAGTTGAAATTGGCGAGACGTTGTCGGTACCAGATGGTGTTCGTACCATTGATGGTCAGGGCAAGTGGGTTACGCCAGGGATTATCGACGTTCACAGCCACCTTGGTGTGTACCCGAATCCCTCTACGCATTCTCATTCTGATGGCAATGAAATTGTGAAACCCGTAACCGCAAACGTATGGGCCGAACACTCAGTCTGGCCGCAGGATCCCGGATTTGGCCGGGCACTTGCCGGCGGTGTCACGTCGCTGCAAATCCTGCCGGGCTCAGCCAATTTGTTCGGTGGACGTTCTGTAGTGTTAAAAAACGTGCCTCATCGCACCATGCAGGAAATGAAATTTCCAGATGCTCCCTATGGTCTGAAAATGGCCTGTGGTGAAAACCCCAAACGCGTGTATGGCAAGCGCGGTGGACCGTCTACCCGAATGGGGAACGTTGCTGGATATCGTCAGGCTTGGTCTGATGCGCAAGACTACATGCGCAAATGGGACCAGTATGAAGCCGATTATGAAGCAGGTAAAAATCCTAAAGCCCCCAAGCGTGATCTCAATTTAGAGACGTTGGCCGGGGTACTGGATGGTGATATTCGTGTGCATATGCATTGCTACCGCGCCGATGAAATGGCGGTAATGATGGATGTAATGAAAGAGTTTAATTACCAGATTTACTCGTTCCAGCATGCGGTAGAAGCTTACAAAATTTCTGACATTCTGGCTGAGAACAACGTGTGT
>JAAEOP010000436.1 GCA_024223125.1 Chloroflexota bacterium | reverse complement strand
TCGGCCGGCATACAGTAGGGACAGCGGAAATTACATTTATCAATGACAGAAATACGTAAGTCGCGAAGTGGGCGGTTAAATGTATCAGTTGTGGGGGTATTCATTGGTTTTCTCCAATAGGTTGTTGGTCGGGAGAGAATTTTAGAGATTAGAGATTGGAGATTGCCAGCAACATATTTTTGCACATCTCCAATCTCTAATCTCCAATCTCATATACTCAATTATCTGCTGCAAAAGGGCAAAGTCAAAACATTTTCATTACTATAGTAGGGAAATCACTGGCTGTTCACCCTGACGGCCGTCTATTTACGAGTATAATCCAGCCAATCTTTAATTCAAATGTAAACCAAGACCTGCGAAGTTTGGCTTAAATCTCGCAGGTCTCTAGTGAGAAATCTATGTTCCGATCAAGTAAAAATATTTTACCCGGCTGGTTAGCGTTTGCCCTTACCATTGCCTTTGTTCTGTCTGGTATTGCCGTTCTAATCTTTGCCTTCCTAACTGTACAGGTGATTGCCCAACGGCCGGTAAATCCTTATGAAGATACGACCGTGCAAGTCGCCTCTGTCAATCTGGACTATGATCAAACCGGGCCGGCGGCCGTGCCTACTATGCCCGTCGGTTTGCCCACCCCCACCCTCATGCCCACCAACCAACCGTGGCAAGGTAGCGAGCGGGTCAACATTCTCATGATGGGCATAGACCGGCGCCCTGGCGAAGCATTTATCTCCCGCACTGATTCTATGATGCTGGTTTCAATAGACCCGGCCACCGAGGCCATTTCCATCCTCTCTATTCCCCGCGATTTATATGTCACCATCCCTACACGGGGCCAAGATCGCATCAATACCGCTTTTGTTTATGGTTCGCAAGGCAATAACCCTCTAGGCGGAGCCGCGTTAGCCATGCAAGCTGTGGAATATAATCTGGGCGTCCCCGTACACCATTACGTCATGGTAGATTTTAACGCCGTCACCAGAGGGGTAGACGCGCTGGGCGGTATTGATCTTAATGTGCCCTATACCATCAATGATCCCACGTACCCAGATATGAATTACGGTTATGATCCAGTTTACATTCCGGCCGGACAGCATCATATGGATGGGTCGCTGGCGCTCAAATATGCCCGCACTCGCCACGGTGACAGCGATATTCACCGCGCCCGACGTCAGCAGCAGGTTGTGCTGGCCGTTCGCAGCAAGGCACTTTCTTTGGGTGTGGGCGAAATGCTTAAACGAGCGCCAATCTTATACCAACAATTGGAAAGCGGTGTCATGACCGACTTCAGTTTGGACCAATTGATCAAGCTGGGCACATTAATCAGCGCCATTCCCACCGAAAACATCCACAATGAAGTCTTGGGCTTTGAATATGTTTCCAGCTACCGCACCCCACAAGGCGCATCTGTTCTGGTATTAAACAATCAAGCCGCCACTCCGCTCATAGACAGCCTATTCCGCGACACAGATTAACCTTCACCTGCATACTTGCAAACTTGTAACTTGTAAACTCAAACAATATGAAACGAAAAGAATTCCGCACACGATTGGATACACGGCCGTATCTCCTTGATGGCGCTATGGGAACCTACCTGCACAGCCAGGGGGTATCGGCCGACCATAGTTTTGAAAGCGTCAATCTCAAGAACCCGGCTTTGGTGGCCGACATTCATCGCCACTATATTGAGGCTGGAGCCGACATTATTGAGACCAACACCTTTAGCGCCAACCGGTACAAGTTGGTGGAACATGGCTTGCAAGAACAGGTGGCGCAGATTAATGTCACGGCCGTAGACATTGCCCGTCGCACCATCCAAAGCAGTTTCAAAGAGGTGTTGTTAGCCGGATCGGTGGGGCCGCTGGGGGTACGTCTGGCTCCGTTAGGCCGTGTTTCCAAAGCCGAAGCCGAAACTGCTTTTCATGAACAGATCGAAGCTTTGGCCACAGCGCCTCCTTTTGGGGTAGATTTGCTGATTGTGGAAACAATGTCTGACCTGTACGAAGTGAAAGCGGCCGTGAACGCCGCCCGCGCCATTGCGCCAGATATTCCCATCGTCGCCACCATGACCTTTACCCGTGATGATCGTACTTTGTTGGGGAATACGGCCGTGAACGCAGCTCGCAAACTGGCCGCGCTGGATGTAGATCTCATTGGCGTCAATTGCAGCGGCGGACCGGCCCAGGCGCTGCGACTCATCATGATGATGCAGCAAGCTGGCCCCGGTTTGTACTATGCGGCCATGCCCAACGCCGGCTGGCCAGAACAAACGGCCGGAGGACGGGTTCTTTACCCGGCCACACCTGATTATTTTGCCGATTTTGCCTTGAAGCTGACGGAAGTGGGCGTCTCTCTCATCGGCGGCTGCTGTGGTACGACTGAACAGCACATCGCCGCCATGCGTCACGCTTTAGACGCACCCCGTCCAGCTGCAATCAGCCTACCTAAAGTTGAAATCATTGAGCGGGCAAAAGAGCCAACGGCCGTTACCCACACCCCCACCCAATTAGCTCAGCACCTAGCCCAAAAAACCTTTGTCGTGACGACGGAAATGCGGCCGCCACGCGGCATAGCCCCCCACCGGATGCTGCGCGGGGCAGCCACGCTCAAAGAATCCGGGGCCAACATTCTCAACATTGCCGATACCCCTGTGGCCCAAATGCGGATGAGCGCCTGGGCGGCCGCTCACCTGATTCAAAAAGAGGTTGGCCTGGAAACGGTGCTGCACTTTCCTACACGCGGCCGTAATTTACTACGTATTCAAGGAGATTTGCTGGCTGCCCACGCCCTGGACATTCGCAACCTATTTGTCACCATGGGCGACCCCACCCGCATAGGGGATTATCCTGAAGCGATGGACAGTTACGATATTGTGCCCACCGGTCTCATTCAATTGATCAAACAGCAGTTCAACGCCGGCTTGCAACATTCTGGGGCTTCCATTGACCAACCTACCAGTTTTGTTGTCGGCTGCGCCCTCAGCCTGACACCACCCAATCTGGAAAAAGAGTTAATGTTGCTGCATAAAAAAATTCGCAATGGGGCCGATTTTGTATTAACCCAGCCAGTTTTTGATCCGCAGGCTGCTCAAGAATTTGTGCAGTTGTATGAAGAGAAATACGGGGAGCCGATGATTCCGATTATTGTCGGGATGTATCCGTTGTACAACGGCCGTAATGCCGAATTCTTACACAATGAAATCCCCGGCATACTCATCCCCCAACCATTACGCCAACGAATGCACACGGCCGGCAACCCGCAACAAGAAGGTGTTTTGATTGCTCAGGAGATTTTGGCGGCGCTGCGGCCGTTGGTGCAAGGCGTGTATATGATGCCTGCTTTCGGCCGTTACGATCTTGTCGCCGACGTGCTGGACATCCTCAACGAAGCCTGATACGCTATCGAGTAGAGGTGAGCAAATGACAATTGCAAATGTACAATACCAACCCATTGAAGGCACTCGGCAAAAGCCTGACAACAAAGAGGAAAGACCCCCTCTCAACATGGGTGATCGTTTATCGCGGGCCGAGTTTGAAAGACGTTACCATCAGTATCCCGAAATCAAGAAAGCCGAACTCATTGAAGGAGTTGTTTACATGCCCTCTCCCATTCGTCTTGACCAACATGGCACGCCGCATTTTGATCTGATTAGCTGGCTTGGTATGTACCGGGCTACCACACTTGGTGTCCAAGGAGCAGATAACACAACGGTTCGATTGGATTTTGAAAATGAAGTCCAACCTGACATATTGCTCCGGCTGGAAAGAGGTAGTTCAGATAAAACTGAAGATGATTATTTAGAAGGACCGCCTGAACTCATTGTGGAGATCGCTGCCAGCAGCGCTGCCTATGATATGTACGATAAGAAACGCATTTACGGCCGTAATGGAGTGCAAGAATATCTGGTTGTGCAAATGTATGAGCATAAAATTGATTGGTTTGCTTTGCGAGAAGGCATTTATGAATCGTTGCCAATGGATCAAGAAGGAATCATTTGCAGTGACGTTTTTCCGGGCCTCTGGTTAAACGTCACCGCATTTTGGGCCAATGATTTAAGCCAGATGCTGGAAACCTTACAAGCTGGGTTGGCTTCTCCTGAACACACAACCTTCACTCAAAGCCTGGTAAAAAAATAATTGGTTCAATCTCCAAGATTGAACCAATTTTCGTGACCTAAAGCCACAGCCCCATAACCTGTCGCAAAATTCCAAACTCACCGGTGTGATACGCATTATGGTTGGCGATGATGTTGATTTCGCGCAAAATATTGTGTTGGTGTTCAGCACTGTTTGGCAAGGGGACAAAGATGTTCACGTTGGGGTCGTTAATGATGCTAACTAAACTTTGCCGGTCGGCGTAGAATTGTTCAATAGTTTGCTGCCAGCCGGCTGAGTCGGTTTCGGCCGTTTTGTCTGGCCACATATCGTCGGGGAAGTCAGGCCATTTGTAATCGTCTGCCTGGATGTAATCCAAAATGTCTTTCTGGCAGATGCGAATATGCTCCAGTAAATGCCAGAATGAATAGTCGCAGTTGGGCGGTTGAGTATTTATATGTTCCGGCGGGAAATTGGCTACCGCATCCTCAAAATCCATATGCGCTTGCCGAATGGTCAACATGCGTATCAGTTGATTTCTAAGTTCTTTATTGTCGTTCATTTTATTTTTGTCACTGTGTGAATAGTGGTTGGTGGTTGGTAGCTTGTACTATCCACTATCCACCAACTACCAGCTAAATTTTACCTTTTGGGGAAGCGGGTCAAAATGGTAGCGCTGCTGGGCAGGGGCATTTTGGCGCCGGGTTTAATCTCTTTGGGCAGACGCAACGGCCGTGTTCCACCCCCCATCTGATAAATCCAAACTGGTGTATCCCGTTTACTCATCCCGATATTAACCAATGCTTGCCCCAACAAATATCCTTCGCTGTCCAACGAACAGCTTGTTACTGTGCCGATGATTTTGCCCCGGCCGTCCAACACCGGATCGCCGTTGTCTGGGCGGCGCACCCCTTTTTCATTCATGCGGAAGCGGGCGACTACCTGCTTGCGTTTGGTTTCATGGGCGATGAAATCGGTACGGCCGACAAAAAACGGCTTCCATAATTTTACATAGCTGCCAAAGCCAGCGTCGGCCGGATTCAGCCCTAAATCCCCCGCCAATTCATGGCCGTACAGCGGCAGCCCGGCCTCGGTACGTAAACTGTCCCGCGCCGCCAGCCCGCATGGTTTCACCCCCAACGGTGTGCCCGCTTTCAAAATAGCCTGCCACAACTGGGGCGCCTGATCGGGATGAACAAACAGTTCGTACCCAATGCGTTCGCCCGTGTAGCCAGTGCGGGAGATGATGACATCCAATCCTGCCAATGTACCTTGTGTCAATCCGGCCCAGGGCAGCTTTTTCAGACGGGTTTGCAAAGCGGCATTATCAGTCAGGGCCAAAAGTACGTCTAATGATTTTGGCCCTTGTAAAGGCATATCTACACAACATTCGCCACCCCACTTTGGATCCCTTAAATCGCGTAGGGTGATGGGATGTTGGATGCGGGCATACGGCCGTGTCGAATCAATCATTACTTCGCCATTATTCACACCGTTTAACCAGGCCCAATTCTTGTCATTATTGGAAGCATTCACGACCAGCATAAAGCGGTCAGTTGCCAGCCGGTACACCAGTAAATCATCCAGCACAGAACCATCGGGCAGCAGCAAATAAGTGTAATGAGAACGGCCGATTTTCAAAGATTTAACATCATTTGTGGTGACGGTGTTCAAGAATTCGACGACATGGAGGCCGGAAGCGTCAAACGTACCCATGTGAGTGGCATCAAACAGACCGGCTGCCTGGCGCACGGCCGCATGTTCTTCGCCAACCGACGTTTCATAACGCACCGGCATCTCATAACCGGCAAAGGGGACGATACGGCCGCCTGACTGCGTATGCGATTCATACAAACTGGTTCGTTTTAAGGGTGGGTCGACCGGCTCTGCCCATTTGAATGTTGGCAGTGGTTCGCCGCCGGACTGGTTTACCATGCCAATATAAAAAGGTTTACTGTCGGCATAGGGCGCAACGCCAGCTACCGTTTTGGCGTGATGGGTTTTCGAGACCGGTTCATATAAATTATCCTCATGTGCAAACGGCAGCCGGAAAACCGTAACCGGCCCGTCTAATTTGGCGTACAGATCGCCAAAATTCACATACCCGTCCGACAAAGCTGCCAGCCAATCCCAGAGCAAAATGGCGCTGCCTTTACTTTCTAATTGCAGATGGTAGGTGTCTTTGTTGATACAGTACAAAACGGCATCCAGGTTCAGATGGTCTGGGCTATAAATATGCGTCGGTTGGGAAGCGCCCGGTTCCAGGCTGAGAACATCGCTGGTGAGGGCGTGATTGAGAAATTGGGTTGCGGCCGTGCCTTGAATTTCGACGACGGTTCCGATTAACGGCCGTGTTCGACTACCCCGTAACACCTTCACCATCTGCCGACCCGTTAGCAGCGCTGCAAATTCCACTTTAGCCCGCAACATCTTTTTGCCCCCTTTGCCCATATACGTAAATGGCTTGCATCCCTTCAACACCGTCGCCATCGCCTCCGCCAGCCTGTCTACTTCGGCGTCGCCAAAACCAAGCTGGCTAATCCACACTGTACCCAGACGTAAGCCGGTGGGATTCAGCGCCCCCACATCTCCAGGAATGGTGTTGCGGTTGAGAACAATCCCGGCCAAATCCAAAATCCGGGCGGCCATATCCCCGGAAAGATGGACGCCATTATGCTGAACACTTTTTGTATCCACTAACAGCAAATGGGTTTCGGAACCGTCGCCCACAATACGGAAGCCGTGGTCTTTCAGTTTTTGGGCCAGCCGTTGGGTATTTTTCACAATCCGCTGCTGCAACTGGCGGAATTGTTCTGTTTTTGCCAGCTTCAATGCCGTTGCCAAAGCGCCAATCGTGTTCAAATGGGGACCACCCTGTTCACCAGGGAAAACGGCTCGATCTATTTTTCGGTACAAATCTTTGCGGTGAGTTAGTATCATCGCGCCGCGTGGGCCGCACAAACTTTTGTGGGTGGTCGTCATAACTGCATCCGCAATGCCAATGGGGCTGGGGTGAACGCCGGCCGCTACCAGCCCAGAGATGTGGGAAATGTCGGCCAACAGGTAGGCGCCTACCTTGTCTGCAATCTGGCGGAAGCGGCTCCAATCTACAATCATGGGGTAAGCGGAAAAGCCGGCGACGATGATTTGGGGTTGGGTTTCCAGGGCGCGGCGTTCGATGTCATCGTAATCTAGCAGTTCTGTTTGTGGGTCAACAAAGTAAAAGACGCCGTTGTAATGTTTGCCGGAGCGGTTGATGCGTGTGCCGTGTGAGAGATGACCGCCATCGTTCAGGTTCAACCCCATGATGGCGTCTCCCGGTTTGAGGAGGGCAGTATAAACGGCGCTGTTGGCCGGTCCGCCACTGAGGGGCTGCACATTGACGTATAGATTGTCGGGGGAGATATTATTGGCAGCAAATAATTCGGCCGCGCGACGGCGGGCTAACGCTTCCAGTAAATCGGCATATTCAACCCCCTTGTAGTAGCGGGGGTCGCTGTAACGCCGGTAATGGGCCAGTTCCATTTGCGTATCCATAATGTCGGTTTCGCTTTGGCGGCGGCTGGCTTCGCGAGGGTAGCCCTCGGCGTAGATGTTGGCGAATTTGCTGCTCATCGCTTCGCGCACAGCGTATGGGGCGGCGCTTTCGCTGGCAATGAGGATGATTGTGTTGTCCTGTCGCTGGTCTTCTAGTTCTAAAATGTGGTTTAATTCCGGGTCTAGCTCTTCAAGTGAGCCGTTAAAGATGAAGTCAGTGGTCATGGGAGTCTCCTAAACTGAAATTGGGGTTGGAGATTGGAGATTGTAAGTATGCTTGTAAAATAATCTCCAATCAGCTTTCTGTTCTAATGGCAAACCATGTAAGCGAAGTAATATGACGCCGTATGCCGCTTTCCGTTGACGAAAAACAATATCTCCAAAATCTTTATCGGCCGTAATCAAGACAGCTTTTTCCTGGTTTGCCAGGGCATAAATTGCCTCGTCAGAGATGCCGGGTGACATTTCTGCCACATACCATATTTGATAATTTTCTTGCCGGAGGGAAACGACAACAGGAACGTCAATTCCTTCATCTGCTATGAATTTCATACGGCTGCAACGGTAATTGGGTAAACAATATCTGACCGCAGAGTTTGAGCTGCATAAGCTAGAGCTGCCTGAATGCCTTCACGAGTCAATCGCGGGTGGGCTGCCAATAATTGCTCCACCGTTTCACCCGCTGCCAGTTTTTCTAAAATTAATTCAACCGTAATCCGCGTATCGGCTACAACTGGTTTCCCCATGTGAATATGGGGATTAGATATAATGAATGTGTTCATAACGTCAACCTCACGAACTTGCCATAGTTGATTTTATTGTATCACAGAGCGGCCGTATCTCCTGATGCGGTGACAAGGGGACTGTGTTATATGCGACGGCCGTGGTTGCTGTGCTACAATTAGCAGAAATATGGAGGAAATGTTGAAGCGTTAATATGCAGGCTGAACGCATTTGTATTGTAGGCTTGGGGTTGATTGGCGGCTCAGTGGCGTTGGCATTGCGGTTTGCCCAACGCACGGCCGTTACTCCCTTTCCCCTCCATCTCACCATTGTAGATACGAACCCAGATACCCGTGCGGCCGCAGAACGATTGGCAGATGTGGTGACGGATGAGATAGTGGTTGGGGCGGCGACGGCCGAATTACTGGTTTTGGCTGCGCCAGTGCGGGTCATATTGAATTGTTTGCAGCAGTTGCCAGAAATTCGGCCGGATGGTTGTATGGCGCTAGATTTAGGTAGCAGCAAGGTAGATATTTGTGCGGCTATGAACCGGCTGCCACCCCAGTTTCAAGCCATCGGCGGGCATCCCATGGCGGGCAAGGAAGTGGCCGGATTTGGAGCTGCCACCCCTGACCTGTTTCGCGGCCAAACATTTATCTTATGCCATACTAAACGCACAACCCCGAATTTAGAAGCAACTGTCTTGAGTTTGGTGGATCATATCGGCGCTAATCCTCTGTTTTTACCGCCGAGTTTACACGATGGGATGGTGGCGGCTATCAGTCATTTACCTTATTTGGTGGCAGCCTCTTTAATGCGGACTGCGGCCGATTTGGCGGATGAACGATTGTGGCCGGTAAGTGCGTCTGGATTTCGGGATACATCCCGGATTGCGGGAACCAATCCCCAAATGATGCTGGATATTTTATTGACAAATCGGAAAGCGGTGTTGGGGCAGATTGCATCATATCAGGCACAGCTAACGGCCGTGACCCACCTGCTGCAAACCGAAAATGAAGAAGCGCTTTATCAATGGTTGTGCGAAACTCAGGTAGAATATTTGACGTATCGGGAGTGTAAAACGTAATTCGTAAACCGTTTACGGAACACGGAACACGGAACACGGAACACGGAGAAACCCAATGTACTTACTGGTTATGGTTTTAGATGATACAGAACATTTGAATGGGGTGTTAAGCGCCTGGACAGAGGCGGGTGTGCCTGGCATTACCATTTTGGAAAGCACTGGCGTTAATCGAGTGCTGCGTCGTGAAGCGGCCGATGTTGCCTTTGCCGGGTTCAGTCAGATTTTTGGAGCCGGTCGAGTAGGGCACAATACGCTTTTTTCGGCTATTGAGGACTTGGCATTGGCTGAACGAGCGGTAGCCGCCACAGAAAAGGTGGTAGGCAATCTGGACGGCCCAGATACGGGCGTTGTTTTTGTCCTGCCGCTCACCAAAACGTGGGGGATCCCGAATAATGAATTGTGAACAATGAATTGTGAATCCTTCGACAATCTCAGGACAGGTTGGTGAATGAATCCTCACTTTACAATTCATTATTAATTATTCACAATTCATTATTTTCTGCTTATCGACAATATTTTGTCACTCCTGGCGCGTAAGCGCCAAAGCAGTTTGCAAAGAGGCAATAAAATGGTTTGGTTACAGTTTCTTGTTAGTGCGGCAATTGTGGTGATTGCCGCTCATTATCTGGCTAAAAATGGGGATATTATTGCTGTCCGCACGAAATTGGGCGGACTGTTTGTGGGTACGATTTTTCTCGCGGCCGCTACCTCCCTACCGGAACTGTTGGCTTCCGTAAATGCGTTTCAGGCTGGATTCCCCAATCTGGCAGCTGGAAACTTCTTTGGCAGCAATATGGTAAATATGGTGCTGCTGGCAATTATTGACCTGATGTATTATCAAGTGCCTCTCATGCGGCGTATTGCCATCAACCATTCGTTAACGGCCGGACTAACCATTGTTCTCATGCTCATCGCAGTAATCTCTATTATGGCCGATATTGACATTACCATTGGTTGGCTGGGGGTAGGCAGCATTGTCATCATTGCGGCTTATTTTGTAGGGTTGAAGATTATTCAACAAGGAAGCCGGGGGATGCCGACGGCCGTTGTGCCTGACATGGAACCTGGTCCTAACTTTCCTTCTTTACGGCGCGGTCTCATTGGCTTTGCCATAGCTGCTATTGTGCTAGTAGCTGTGGTTCCCTATTTAGTAGATGCCAGTACAGACATTGCCCAGATTACTGGACTGGGAACCGGTTTTGTAGGCGTCGCTTTGCTCAGTCTCGTTACCTCTTTACCAGAGTTAATGGCGGCGTTGGCAGCGATGCGAATGAACGCTTTTGACATGGCGGTAGGCAATCTGTTTGGCTCCAGCGTGTTTAATATGTTTGCGTTGGGGTTGGCAGATGCGTTGTATTTGGACGGCCGTTTCCTGGGCGCTATTGATCCCAACTTTGCATTGGTGGGATTGTTGGGGCTGCTGCTAACAGCAATGGCGCTCATGGGAACCTTAGCCCGCGTGGAACGCCGTTTCCTCTTCATTGAACTGGACAGCGCCGCCATTATCACCCTATATTTATTGGGGATGTATCTTCTGTTTATCCGAGGGGTGGGTGTTTAGGCGCAACCTCCCTTGCCAAATGCCGTATAATGGGTATCAGCAACCAGCCCAGATAATGTTTAAGGTCATTTTCCGCAGGATTGACATCAGAGAGCGCTAAATACGCCCCAAAGTAGGTATCGCTCTTTGTGGTTAATCAAGTAAGGTGAAGGCAAGTAGGGGCGAGGCAATTGCAAGACGCCTTGTTTCAAAGTAATACTACTTCCAATTGCCTCGCCCTATATAAGGAGAGGAACTATGACCAGTAATATTAGTAATATTGTGCAAACGGCCGCTGGCATTGTCCAGTCGGATCAGTTTGAGCAATTTCAGATAGACGCCAGAGATTTTCTTTCAGCGCGGCAAAAGGGGGACACGGCCGATACCCAAATATCGCAAATGGTCACCACCATGGAAAGCGCCGCTGAGGTTCTCAACCGCAGTTTTCCCAAAGAAGACGAAAGCGGCCGTGGCGGTGGCTACACCAATATCATCTCCCCCGTTGTCATCCCCAAAAGTTCAGGAACCCTGGCGTATCTCATCATCCCCTTTTTCCTGGGAATGGTGGGGTTATTTGGCTACACCTTCAGCCGTGCCTTTAACACCATTATCGAGATGTTAGGCGGGCAGGGTGGCCCCAGCGCCTTTTTTGGCCTTCATTATTGGCTACTGCTCATCGTCCTGACCTTACTCATTTTACTTCGTAGCCGGGTGGTGATGGTTCCCGATGGCTCACAGGCGCTCATCACCAAATTTGGTAAGCTGGAAGATACGGTAGGGCCGGGTCGTTACTACTTGTGGCATCCCCGCAAAAAAGTGAGCTACCTCGTCAACACCACCAAAGAATATCCTTACAATGCTCCCATCCGAGAAGCGCCCACTTCTGGCCGGGTCAATGCCTCCGTAGACCTCTTTCTGCAATTCCGTATTGAAGACCCGGAACAGTTCATCTTCCGGCTGGGCGGGGTTAATGGCTTTTCAGAAAAGCTGCACAACGCCATCAGCGAAGTGACCCGCGCTCTCATCTATGAACAAAAGGCGGAAGACATTTACGATCTGGTGGGTGAAAGCACCCAATCGCTGCTGGATTCATTGAACCGGCAATTTTCTGGCGGGGTGCGCTTTGTCAATGCCAACATCACCCACGCAGAGCCAGCCAGCCAGGAGTATCGCATGGATTTGGCGGCGCCGGAAGTGGTGAAGGTGGCTAAAGAGGCGTACACCTATCAATATGAATTGAACCTGCGTAAAAGCCAGGATGAAGGCGACCTGAACCGTGAATTGGCCGAACTGCGGCAAACGTTGTCGGAGATTCGGGCCGATGTGGCTACCCATCAAGCACAGATTGACACAGCCCATGAAAAGGCGATTAACAAAGCCAATGCGTATGCCCGCCAACTGCTCATCGAAGCGGAAAGCGAAGCCAAAGCGAATGCGGCTTTGTTAGAGGCACAATCTTTGGATATTCGCACGGTGAACAGCGCCTATTACCCGGAAATTTTGGAGTACCGCTATAAGCAAGAGGTGTTGGAAAAAGTGGAAGCGATTGCTAACCGGCTGCCCAAATTGGTGAATCTGGGTGCGGCCGAGGAAAACCACGTTGACTTCATGGCGGTGGCTTGTGAGATGATGGGTATTGAAGACAAACCGCTTTATACCGAGGCCGACATCCAGGCGATTCGCGGCCGTGCGGAAGACATCATGAAGCGCATTAAGGACCGTATGAGCCAGCTTGATGATTTGGTGGAAGACAAGGATGCGCTGATGAGCGCGGCAGAGATTGATCCCACGGCGGATGATCCTGAACTGGCGCAGGCGATTTTGGTTAAGAAAACAAATGGTTCGTAAGTTGTGGCAGTGGCAGTGGCAGTTGAAACTGCGCCAATAGTTGCAAAGTCGGCCTTCGCCGACTAGAACCAGACTGCGTAGGCAGTCTTTGCAATCGTAGCTGCGATTTTAATCGTCGCATAAGATTTTGATGGAGAATGAAACATGGCAGTTAGTAGAGATTTTTCACGAATTAAAGAAGTGGTAGCCAGTTGGGACAGTGTGCAGCGGGTGTTGCGTACCGGCGATCAGGGGGCGTTGGTTCCGGTAGTGATTCCGAAGGATCGGCGGGCTTTGTGGGGGCCGTTTTGGATTGGATTTGGCTTGTACACGGCCGTGACCAACTTCTGGCTTTTCTGGCGCATAAATGTTGGTTTTGCTACGATACTGGCTTTGGTTTCTGGCCTCTTTTTTGGGGCGATTGGGCTGCTGGTGTGGTGGCGCAGCGCCCGCGTAGAAATTGAACAAGGGACGACCGGCGTCCGCTCCCGCTGGGGCAAAATTGTGGGCATGATTAAACCGGGACGGCAGTTTCTGTGGTGGCCCTGGGAAAAGGTAGAGTACATCGTAGATACCTCGACCGAAATTCCTTACACCGCCCCTATCCTGGCCTGCCCCACTAAAGAAAGTGTACCGCTGCGCTCAATTGAGTTTTTCTTGAAGTTCCGCATTGAAGACCCGATTAAGTTTGTGCGTCGTATTGGAGCCAGTAACTTTGATATGGTGTTGAGCAGTGGCGTACAGGACGCTATCCGTCGCCGCAGTCGTATTGTGCAAACGGCCGATGCGTATGATTTGCGCGGCAGCGATGTAGGTGACATGCAAGAAACATTGAACCGGCAGCTCGGCCGTTATGGGGTGCGGATTACCGGGGCAAATATCCCCGATGTGCAGCTTCCACAGCAGTATCAGGACAATTTGTCTACCCGTGAAAAGGTGTCCAAAGAGCTGGCCGCTTATGAAAAAGAGTGGGAACTGATCCGTAAACGGCGCAATGATGCCTTGCTGTTAGAAATTGAACGGGCTAAAAAGGAACGGGCGGCCAAGTTGATTGCCGTACAAGAAGCGATCAACAAAGCGCGGGAAGATGTGGCCCAAATGCTGCAAAAGAAAGAGGCACAAGCAGAGAAAATCCGGCTGGAAATTGAAGCGGAAGGGCGGGCCAAGTTGAAGTCGGCCGAAAATGAAGCGCGAGCATTACACCGCTTGGGCCGTTCATACAAGGATAATCAAGCGGTACTACAATATCAATTGGCGGTACGTCGTCTGGATGTGGCTGAACGTCTGGTGCAAGAAGCGCCACGGCCGATTATCGTCAACCACAGCCCCAAATCGGATGATCCTACGCTGTCTACGTTGCTGCTAGCTAATCTGCTGCCGGAGGTGATGGAAGATGGGAATAGTCGGGTTACGGCCGTGCGGCCGCCGCGTGTTGGTGGCAACCGAGCTGACTGATCAATCTTCTTTAACCACAAAGGGCACAAAGAGGAAATAGTTTCTTCTTTGTGTCCTTTCGTAACTTTCTTATTAATTACCGCTTTTGGCTGGAGCCTATTCAATTGAGATGCTTTATCGCTGCATCAAATTCGGGAAAGACTACTATATCACAGATTCAGGTGAATTTACCTTACGATTTATCGACAAAAATACATTATGCAATTCAGCTCCCTGAGCTTGCAAGGGATCAATCCCTTTAACCAACTCCGTACGCAGTTGATAAAGTTCTTGGTATGTGTGCTTGTCTCGATTTTTAACCCACTTGATTTTCATCACCCGCTGCTACTCAAACGTATCGCCATCAAAAAGCAATTGTCCCCAATGAACCGGCGCGACTGCCGTTACCGGAACCTTAAAGCACGGGCTGATGCCCTCAAATGGCTGCTGGTCGTTTGCTTTGGCTACCTGGGGTACAAGAATGCCCGCTTCGGCCGTATTGAATCCCATGAAGCGGTGACAGCTTACGGCCGTGAAGCACTGCTGCGAGCCAAAGAAGCGGCCGAAGATTTAGGCTTTACTGTTTTGCATATGTATGTGGATGGCATCTGGGTACAGCAGGCGGGATACAAGCAACCGGCCGATTTCGCCCCTCTGCAAGCGGAAATCCTGGCCCGCACCCAACTGAAACAAATGTGGTCAACTTTGATTCATCTATCAATTTTGATTCTGGTTTTTACAACAGGCTGTCCTTCAACTTCCGGCCGCACACCTTTATCAAATTGTTGCAACCCCATCAGAATCAACCATTCATAAAAATCCATTTTGCCATAACCTTCCGAAGCGGTAAGGTCTTCTATTTCGTTTATTGTGATTGGATCCAGAAAAATTGTTTTTCGGACTCGTCCAGAAGCATCTGTCTTACGTCCGGCTACTTTAGAAGCCTTTTGCCGGCCGGATCGAGTTTGATCCAGCGGATTATCAAATAAATCCTTCTTTTTTTTAGGCGGTTGAAAACGTGTCTCTTCACTGATCCCTAAATCGAATTTTTTCTTAGCCATTAAAAATTCTCTCTACAATGGAAGCATATGCTTTGGATGGGGCCGAACTGGGGGCGTATTCAAATAATGTTTGTCCATTAGCGGCCGGCGCTTCCTTGACATACACACTTTCCGGCACTGGCTTACTTATCAGATCACGGCCGTAAAACGTCTGCATCTGCTCCACGACCTGAGAAGCCAACACCTGTCGGGACGGTAACATCGTCGGAACCACCAAAGTAACACGGGCCTTAAATTTCCGTGGGTTTTCTTGTTGCAGGTTGTACAAATCATCCGTATGCTGCCTGGCTCCAACCAGGCTAACATGGTCTGTTTTGACGGGAACAACAACCTCATCGGCAAAGTTATAGACAGCTCGCTTGAGCGTATCCAGTTTGGGGGGGCAATCAATAATGATAAAAGCAAACTGACCCAACAGCGGGGCCAATGCATCGGCCAAAACCGTGTCCAGGTTAAAGCCGGATCGTCGGGCAGTACGCATCGTCGTCATCACTACCAAATCCTGGGTCACATCTTCCAGGTTGCGACTGGCCGGTAGCAAATACAAATTTGGTCTAGGCAAACCATCCTCTTCTCTATCCACCGAAATGATGTTGTTCTGCAAAAGACGAATATCTCCCGGCTCCATTAACACATTTCCAATACACAATCTTTCGGCAAGCATATCCGCTCTCACGCCAAAGAAGTCGGCCTGGTTACCCTGGGGATCGAGATCGACGACAAGTACATCTGCCTCACTCTGATGTCTTATGCACATACGGGCCAAACCATCTGCCAGTACGCCGGCCGTTGTTGTCTTCCCCACCCCACCCTTGTTATCCGCTACTGCAATGACTCGTGTGTTCATAATATATGTCCAAGCTCCTTTTGTACACAACAAGTTTACTTTGCCCACAACTGTTTACAAAAAATCAAAAATCTGTTGTATGGTCTTAAATGGGGTAGGGTAGGGGGAAGGTTGAAAATTTGTTCTATTCGCCTACGGGTGAATTTGGGGGGAAAGAAGAAGACCAATGCCCATTGAATAAAAAGCAAAAAATGTTAATGGATTTAGGGCTGTCAAATATCCCTAATCTCAGTTAACACATCAAAACTACATTCGCATAGTAGTTCATTAAAAAGCATCTCTATTCAGAAATAAAAGAAAAAAACGTAACTAAATCTATGTTGGACTACTACCTTAACCAACATCATTGCAAAAATGTCTGAATTCACAATCAACACATCGAGTCTTGTATTTTGTTGGCTTGGGCATCTTCTGTTGCCCAGTAATAAATTGTAACGCAGATATTGACTGATCTAGCTGGCGACTTAATGATTTTGTGAATGACACAACCGTTGCTGATCGTTGTGGAATCAGGTAAAGAAATCCCTTATTAACCGGTTTTTTCGAGGGATGTTTCAGTTCTAGCAAACGGCCGTAAGCCATCAATTGCAGCTTAAAATGCTTACCAGCTTTTTTGGAATATTTGTAATCTACTGGAATCAACTCGCTTTCTGTTTCAATCAGCATGTCCAGTTCACCCGATAAGTTTAACTCGGCCGCATATAGAGGTATGTTGAATGTGCGTTTTCCGTTCACTAAACCATAACTCTTTAGGCTGCGTCGTTTTTCCCGGTCTTCTTCCAAAAGATGCGCTTTGATACCGGCTTCCATCTTGTAAGTCAACGGCCGTATCTGGGGCAGCACTGTATGAAAAAATAAAATACGCGGACAATATACATACTGCTTCAAATCAATCACCCGAAATGTAAATGCTTCCCGTTCCATCATCATTCCTCAACCGAATACACATGTCTGCGGCTCCAATCCTTGCCACAAACAGGAATTAACTGCACATTTCCTTCCTTCTTTGCTAACAGTTCACACACCTTCAAAAACAGTTCTTCCTGATAATTACGCGATATATCACCAGAAAAAGCGCTGTACTGAATGCGATCCAATCCGTAATCTAAACAAGCATCCGCCACTTTAGTGCGAATGCGATCATTGGGAATATCGTAGATAAGGAGACAATTCATTACTGTTCGATGTTCGATACGCGATCCTGACTGCTGATCGCTGCATACTGACTTTACCAACTAGCGCTAAACGGTTCATATCCATCTCGCTCGCCACGAACAAAAGTTGCCAGTTGACGAGCTTGCATTTGGATAATCGAGCGCAAGGCATGGCGTTTCTTCTGGTAACGTTCGGCCGTTTCTAACCGACTTAACACTTTTTCGGCCAAGAGACGGCGCGTCTTTTTAGTTAAAAAACCTTTTTCATCTTGTTCAATGGATACGCCTCTATTAACCAATCCTAAAATGGTACGATCTACTGTCGGCGCCCGAAACTCCTCAATCAAATCTAACACCAAACTGGGTTTACCTGGCCGATCCACATGAACAAAACCACCATAAGGGTCTAATCCGGCCAAAATGATGGCCCGTTGCACCTGGCTGTAGAGAATGCCATACCCATAATTGAGGGCGCTGTTGAAGGGGTCTTTAGCTCCCCGGCCTTGTCTACCAGGCCAGGCAAATTTCTCCGGCACCACCTCTTTGAGACCGCGCCAATATTTTTGAGCCGCCCGTCCTTCAATAGAGAGGATTTGCCCGCGAATATCATCAATATCATAATGCTCCCGAGGAGCCAAAAAATCGAGTGTACATAACTCTTCCATGTGATCAATGATCTCGCCCGCCAACCAATGGAGTTCGCGGTAAACATGGGGAGATGTTTCCTTGCGATATTTGCCGGTGTATTTGAGAAGAGCGGCTTGATTTTGAATTTTGCCACCGGCAAATTGCAGCCCCAAATGAACAGCCCGCCAATCATTATAGGCCCATAACTGCGCTCGTCTGGTCAGAACTGTACCGGTTAATCCAGCGCTATAAAGGGCCGCATACGGATTACCTGTGCCGCTCATGAAGTGAATGGGTATCCCTCGTTCAGTACAGGCCCTTATGGCGTCGGCCGAGATGGAAACACCGTTGCTGCTGATGGTGACACTTTCCAGATGTAGAAGGGGAGCTTGCACCAACAGTTCTTTTTTCTTTGTGACTTTGAGCCGTCCCTGGTATTTACCAACATGGCTGCCGAATTCATCGGCGATAAGATTTTGGATGATGGGCATAGGAGCCTCCTAATGGTAAATGATTAATCGTGAATGGGGATAGGGTAGCAAAAGTGATTTGAAAATAGCGTGACTTTTTCTGCAACTTTGTTGGGGAACTCCCAACACGCACCTTCTACGATGCGCTCAACATCACATAAGGAGGTGCTGAAATGGCACGTAAAGCAAATAAAAAGGAATGTCAAATGTTAGATGAGGCAATTGGATCACAGCCCGGACATAGAAGTGGATTTTGGGCCAGGATATTTGGTTGGTCCAGGGAGAAGGCAAACCGCCATTTAACGACATTGAACGATGAAGGCCATTTGTATTTTGAAGATGATGGGGGTGGTTTGCATCAATTTGACCCGGATGAATGGGATTGAAAAATCCGGCTTTTTCAAATGTCACGTTATTTGAAAAAAGATATGTTATTCTTGGGTTGTGTCTTAAAGCAACATTGTTGGAGAAAATTGAATGAGCCAAAAATTCGAGAAAAAATTAAAACGATTTGAACAATTTAGGGAACTCTTACTTGCTCATCCTGATGGTTTAACAAAAGCGAAGATTGCCCGACGATTGAGTGTACACCGGTCGGTAGCGGCCGATTATATTGTTGATTTTGCTTCACCTAATGGGTCACTTCCTATTATTGAGATTACGCCCAACCGATTTACGATTGATCGAGATTTGTATGAAGTGGAAATCTCGATCAATCAACATGAAAGTTTGGCGTTGCACATGGCGGCCCGATTATTAACGACGCGGACAGACAAGCATTATCCTCACGCGGCCACCGCCTTAAGAAAATTGGGGCAAGCTATTGGTGAATTGTCACCACAGGTAAGTAATCATCTGCATCTTTCGGCTAATGTACTGGATGGAGATGATCGTCGCTGCGATCCGCGTTTCATGGAGATTTTGGAGATGTTGATGCGGGCCTGGTCGTCAGGACGCAAAGTTGAACTAACGCATGAATTGGAAAACGGCCGTGTCCACGACTATATCTTCTCCCCCTACTTCATCGAACCGTATGCTCTGGGGCGAACGGTACATGTGATTGGTTTCCGAGAGCCGATCAACAAAGTCACGACCTTTAAGATCGAACGAATTCGGACGATTGCCCTGCTGGAACAGACGTATGAGATTCCAGAATCATTTGATCCTCAAGACAAGCTGAAAAATGCTTGGGGCATTTGGTACACAGACAAGGAATCCATCGAGGTTGTGCTGAAGTTTAGCAATAAGGTGGCTAAGCGGGCGCTGGAAACGATGTGGCAGGTGGGGGAGGATACGGCCGTTGAGGATGACGGTTCTGTCATCTGGCGGGCGAAAGTAGACGAATGGCGCGAAATGCTGCCCTGGATAAGAGGGTGGGGGGCGGATGTGGAGGTACTGGAGCCCCCGGAGTTGCGAGGACAAGTTATCCGTCACGTCCGAGAAATGATTAAACAATATGGTTTACAAACTGAAAACGATCAAATGGATA
>JAAEOP010000435.1 GCA_024223125.1 Chloroflexota bacterium | reverse complement strand
TAATTGCGATATTCTGACGATTATGTTAACTATCAGTTGGCATTTTGCGCCGATCACGATTAAGTGTGGCGGTACCCCATCCTGCAATTAGTTCAATAAACCATAATATATCAGCGTAACTGCAACCCGAGGGTTAATGCCTGATGCTTTATCAACCTCTAATTTGGAATAGATGTTGCTAATATGCATACTAACCGTGCTAGGTTGCATAGTTAACTTTTTAGCCAAACTCTGATTGTCTAAACCCTGAGCTATAACTTCCAACACATCGTTTTCTCGCGGCGTTAAATGAGTCAGTTTGGCTAACGCATTTGCTCGGTTAACAACTTCTGGGTCGATAAAAAGACCGCCCTTGTACACTGTCAGGATGGACGTTTTGATGATGTCGATACTAGCAGTTTTCAGCAAGTAAGCGTAGCCAAATTGCCCATCGCTGAGTAATTCGCGGAGATATATTCCTTCGGAATAATTTGACAGAATTACGATGCCAATCTCAGGTTGTTTAGCTTTGATCTGATGGGCGGCCTCGATACCATCCAACATTGGCATTTGGATATCCATCACAACGGCCTGAACATCAAGTTTTAGGGCTTTTTCAACTGCTTCCTCGCCATTTTTTGCTGTCCCAACGATTTCAATTTCGGATTCTGCATTTAGCAAAGCCGCCACACCCTCGCGTAAAGCGGGATGATCGTCAGCAATCAAAGTACGAATAGGATTCATAATTGTAGAAATTCCTTTTTGATTTTATTGTAGTTAATGCATGATATAGTACAACAGAAATATTCTAGTTCCTACTCTAGTAATTTGTATGAGATCTTTCTAGGCCATTCACGGATTTCATCTCCCCAATCTACACAAATCAGTAATCATAGACGTTTCCCATTTACACTCATCCCAGGTGTCATTTACTCAGCTTCATAGTACACTTAAATCATTACCAACAAGCGTAATGAATTCCTAATGAATTTGTTATACTTGGGCGATGATGAAAAAACTCAAACCAGGGCAGCGTCTAGCCTTCTTGCCAGAGGCGGAAGTAAAAATGATGGCCGAATGTCTGGCGGCATTTGCCAACGGAGATGGCGGCTTAATTGTCTTGGGCATAGACGAGCAAGGCCAAGAAACTGAAACCATCTGGGAAGAAGAAGCGGAAGGGGCGCTGCGCGAGGCGGCCGGTTTGTGCCGTCCCCCCGTACCCAGCCGCTGGCAGCCGGTTGACGGGAAAAATGGAACGTTAATTGGGATTAATGTACCGCGCAGCGCCGATTTGCATACATTGTATGACGGCTGTGTCCTCATCCGCAGCGGTAATTGGAATCGGCCGTTATCGGGCGATGAAGTACGCGCATTAGCCAACAGCAAAAACACGGCCGAATTTGAAACCAGTATTGTCCCCGGAGCCAGACCATCCGACCTAAACCGCAACATCATCCGCGATTATTTGGATAGACGGGATGCGCGCGGCGCGGCCAAAATCATCTCCACTCTTGAACCCCTGTTTGAAATTGGGGCCACCGACCGGGATGGCAATCCGACCACGATTGATATTCTGCTGTTTGGCAAGAACCCGCAAGTCTTTTTCCCACAAAGCGGCATTGTCTTTGTGAAATTTGTAGGGACGGAACTGCGCGGCGAAGATGGGGATGTGGGCTACGGCCGTCACGACGAACTCACCGGCCCCCTTTCCCGCATTATTGACCGAGCCTGGAATGTCATCTACGAAGAGATGCGCGTGGGAGCAACAGTAAACAAACTGGAACGGGAAGAACTGAAACCATTTGTGACCGCGAAGCGGACATCTATGAAATGTTTGCCCTAGCCAAAGAGGAAGAGGCAAAACTGTTGATTCGGGCTAACTTTGACCGTATTCTAATGGACAAATCTGAGCGTAAGCTACGCCCCAAAGTCGAGCG
>JAAEOP010000434.1 GCA_024223125.1 Chloroflexota bacterium | reverse complement strand
TACTAATACAAATTGTGTAGATAAACTTCAACGTTTTGAGGATGTTATACAGTCGGGTAAACCAGGATACTAATACAAATTGTGTAGATAAACTTCAACGTTTTGAGGATGTTATACAGTCGGGTAAACCAGGATACTAATACAAATTGTGTAGATAAACTTCAACGTTTTGAGGATGTTATACAGTCGGATGTATGTGTATACTTATTACCTAAGCGTTGTGACCTGAATTTGAACATATCTTTAAAAATAGTTGCCAATTTCAACATTTCCAGAATTACCTTACAGGCTTGATAGCGCTAGAGAACAAAACAATGACCAATATCGCCCGTTGCGTCCTTGAGCGTGCCGACAAAACAAATTTGTCACGCTTTTTCACCTAAGTGAATTAGGAACCAGAAAACTTAAATCGTCGACATAGGGGGCTGACCTTTATTGACTTTGATTCTGTTTGTTATGTATATATAAATCACAACTCTCAAGATAGTTCCATCTTTATACCAGCTATTCACGTCTGGTGGTTTTTTGTGCCCGTCGTGCATTAAAGGAAAATGCCATGCAACATCATCATATTCTTCGAAACATTATTTTCTTTGTTATTCTGTCTGGACTGATCGTCCCCTTTTCATCCCAGTCATTTACCGTCACCCAATCTGTACAGGCTCAAGAACTCCCTGGCGAGTCGCTTACAGAAGAAACAGTTAAGACAGGCGGCCAGCCTCAAATGGAATTCCAACCCAGCCGCACGGCCGCTACCATTTCAGAATTTGCCCCGACCAATGTGGTACAAGAGTCATTAACGGCCGACCCCGGTCAAATGGCCGTCACCAAACTGCCCCCCAATGAAGATAGATTAGTGAATGTGAATAACGGCCGTGTGGCCATCGCTGTTGAACCGGACACAATTACAGAAACAGCGACCTTGGAATTCACGGCGATTGATGTTCCTGCGCCGTCGCTAACGGCAACAAACACCATTAGCGACCCAGTGGATACACTCACGTTGATGAAGTTCACCATCGAACTGCGGGAACAGGACAGTGGTCAAATCATCGGTGAATTTGCCAAACCAATACGTCTGGTGGTGGATTTGCGTGACCTGACCCCAGGTTTGAACCCTGTTTACAGCGACTACTTTCTGGCTTATGAAGATGAAACGACACCCGGTATCTGGCACGAAGTACCAGTTAATTTGCATCAACCTGGCGGCTTGATGAGCGCCGAAGTTACCCATTTTTCCAAGTGGGCTACCGGCGTCCGCCCGGAACGTTGGAATCCTTCCTGGACGCCCCCGGCCGTCTCCGCATTCAGCGGCGCGGCGACTTATAACTACCCTATCGAAGTGCCGCCAGGACGGAATGGGTTGCAACCGCCCATCTCGCTTTCTTACAACAGTCGGGCGTTAGACGGCCGTATCCACAATGGCAAATCTGGCCCCATTGCCGATGGCTGGTCTCTGGGTGAGATCAGTATTGTCCGTGTTGGCGTCAAGTTGGAAAACCCCTCCCCCCAGGAGGCATATTCGCTGCATCCCGATAAATTCCGTCTTGTCTTTAACGGCGTCGGCCATGAAATTTACCCTGATGACAGCGCCAATACGACCAATGATGCCACGGTTCGTTACTATGCCAAAGACGCCCCTGGCTTCTTCATTGAACGCAACTACAACGCTGCCACGCCAAACACGGACGGGATTTTCTGGATTGTTATTACATCAGATGGCACCCGTTACCGTCTGGGCTATACGGCCGACGCCGAAGAATGGCAGCAAGTTACGGATAGTCCACATCTGAAGATTAAAGGGCATAAAGGTAACAGCCACAGCGGTGAATATTATTCTGCTATTGCCTGGCATGTAGATACTGTCACTGACAGCTTTGGCAACCAGATGACCTATCATTACCATACGCGCAAGATAACAGAAGACATTCAATACCTCAACGGGTCAAGTTGGGACGATTTTGATCTAGACACGCAAAAAAGCCGCGTCAACAGCATACGTTACAATTATCCGCAAACGATCGTTGATATTGGGGAATCGCTGCCGGCCCGGGACGACGTACCCCAATTGACCGCTACCATCTCCCTGACTCCAACTCATATCGAATTCCGGCCTGATACCATCACTTACCACAGTGACAAATTCCGCATTAACAGCATTTTTATTTACCATGGCAACAGCCCGGAACCCATATCCGAATACCGTATTACCACTCAGAGAAAAAGGGCGGACAGTCCCGGTTGCAAAAATTTTGAAGTACCGCCCCCCTATGAACCGCGAGAGAGCAGCACGCGGGTTGTTTCCTCAATCCAACAGTTTGTAGGCACCGATGACGACGCTACCACATTTGACGACGGGTATACCTTGCCGGCAGTTACCTTCTATTATGGTGATGATTTAACCGACCCAGGCGACTTTGACAATCCACTGCCCCATTTCTATAAGGACGGGTCTCCCTGTTTTCAATTCTTCTATCTGCATGGTTATGATAATGGGTATGGCGGGCAGATGCAGTTTACGTATGAGCATGACGGCCGTTCCGAAGGCATTTACAAACGACACGATAATGGAGTTACTTACTGGTATGAATGGCCGAAATTTGGCTACAATTACTTTGTTACCGAAGTACGCAGCAACGATGGCCTTAATGGGGACACGTTGACTACTTACGACTATACCGAACCTTGTTACGGTCAATGGTCAAGCGAATATGGCGACAATAATAACTTTGCCAATCCCAAGAAATGTAAGCCGCCCGACGCTCCCAAATATGGCAACATCACTGGCTTCAAAACGGCCGTCCAAACCAACTTCAATTACGATGGCACAACCGTTCTCAATCGGCAAGACACAATCTTCTCACACAACACCGCTACGTATATTGGGCGTCCTTTATCCATTGACCTGTTCGATGAAAACGGTGTACAGCTTACCCGTGTCGAAAATGATTATGGCTCAACCGTGTACGCCAATGCGGGAGGCGATACCAAGGACGACGTTTACTTTACTTACACCGATTGGACCAAGAATTTGCAGTATGATGGCTCTACATATATGGGTACAAAAGTGCAGAACTTGTATGAAACCACCTACCAGGGTGGGCAGCAATGGGGCAAATTGACCCGACAGCACTTCTTTTGGGTGGATAGCGACGGCAATGAAATCTTCCATAAATATGAGATTACCAAATACCTGACCAGCGCCACAGAGTGGCGCATTGTACCCTGGGTTAGCGGCACATGGAAATGGGGTACACCCGAGTGGATTCCCCTGAACGTCACCCAATTTCTGTATGACGACAACACGAATAACCCGGATACGCAAACGATTACCGACGGCATATTAACCCTAAGCCGGTCACTGTTGGTTGACAATCCGCAGATAGTGAGCGGGAACACACTTTATGACAGTGTAGACACTGCCTACGGTTATGATGATTTCGGCAACCAGACAACTGTGACTACCTACAGCCAATATGGTACAGCGGGACACAATGGAACCATTTGGAACCAATCCGCCCTGGCAACCGGCCCCCGTACCACCAACATCGCCTATGATACAGGCTACAATCTCTACCCGGTGTCAGTCAGTAACCCAGCCAACCAGGTGACGACCTTTGAAATTTACGGTTTTGACGGTGTCCCCTTACAACAATATGAAAAGGGGGACCAAACCTTCACTATACAGCCAGGTCTGTTGCAGTCTGTCACCGAGGCCAATCAGTTGACTACTGTTTACGAATATGATCCCCACGGCCGTTTGTACCAGCTATATGTTCCTGGTGATGACCGTGGTGTGGTGGCTGATCTGACCGACGGCGACCCTGTAACCCGCTACCGCTATTGGGACAATACCTGGAACAGCTCCACGCGCTTTTTAGAGCCAGACAATAACCCACCGGCGCCTTTCCTCATTGCTACCCGCCAACGGCCGAATACATGGCTGCAACCGGGCAATTCCAACGGCGGCTTTGCTTACAATGACCAGACCTTCTATGATGGTTTTGG